>JBAUNU010000433.1:0-10680 GCA_049579405.1 Methylocella sp. | reverse complement strand
ATGTCATATTCGTGGGGGAAGCCGAAGACACCTGGCCGCAATTTCTTGCCGATTGGACCGAACGGAAACATGCTAGCCGTTACGAGCAGGCGGAGCGCACCGACATGAGCAAAGTGCCGGCGCCTCGCTACGACCTTTTAAAGATGAACCGTTATGCCGTGGCTCCGGTGCAGTTCTCGCGCGGTTGCCCATTCACCTGCGAGTTTTGCGACATCATTGTAACCTTCGGTCGTCGTCCGCGCCTCAAGACGATACCCCAGGTTATTGCCGAACTGGACGTGCTTCACCGTTTAGGCGGGGTCGGTGCCGTTTTCATCGTTGATGACAATCTGATCGGCAATAAGAAGGCGGTAAAACTCATTCTCCGCGAAGTCGTCGCCTGGCAGAAGGCGCACGATTATCCGGTAACTTTTTTTGCGGAGGCTTCGCTTGATCTCGCAGACGATGAAGAACTCATGGGCCTCATGGACGACGCAAATATCCGTTCGGTCTTTGTCGGCGTTGAAACGCCCAACGAGGAATCGTTGCGTGAAACGAGTAAGCTGCAAAACCTGCGCGGTAAGGAGCGCAGCTTGGTTGAAAAGGTGCACGCCATCCAGGCCCACGGAATCGAGGTCTGGAGTGGGATGATCGTCGGTTTCGATCATGACGGCTTGGACATTTTCGATCGGCAGATCCGTTTCGTCGAGCAGGCCCATGTGATCCATACTTCGGTCGGCATGCTCACCGCGATCCCCAAGACGCCACTTTATAAAAGGCTTGCCGGCGAGAATCGGCTCGATCCCGCCGATCGGACGCCGTACGGAACGAACGTCATTCCCCTCGGCATGGGCCGCGACGCTTTGCGGGAAGGATATTTGCGGGTGCTGCATGCACTTTATGATCCGAAAGCCTATTTCGCCCGTGTGGATGCACTCTTTCTCGAAGGAGGTCTGGCAGCGAGCGCCTCCCGCGACGCTCATTTGCGCAGCCGGCCCTTTAGCCGGTTCATTCAATATGCATATGCGATGCTATACGTAGGTTTCATCTATTTCAAGCTGCTAACCGCCGTAGAGGCGGCCGATCTTCGTCACCACTATCGGCGCGCCTTATTCAAGGCGGTGCGACAGCGTCCCGATCCATTTGTGCTGCAAGCCTATGCGTTGAAGGCTCTCTTCCATTATCATTATCACAAGCTCATCGCTGCCATCGATGCCGACGGACATATGCTGAATATCTTCTGATGGTTCTCGTGGGCATCCGATAATCCGGCTATATCGCTGTCGCCCCTTCAATCTTGCGCCAACGACAGGGGCCGGGCGACCGACTCCAGCGGTTTGCGCTCGGCTGCCACCCCCCAAATCATCTCGATGATGGCGGCCAAGACCATGAGCCCCGAACCGAGCAGATAGCCGCCGAAAACGCTGGCGCGCGAGCCGGTTTCAATCAAGTTCCCGAACAGGAACGGCGCTCCCACTCCGCCAACCGCGGTGCCGGCCGCGTAAAAAAAGGCGATGGCCAGCGCGCGAATTTCGACCGGGAAGATTTCGGATGCCGTCAAATAGGCGGCGCCTGCCGCGGCGGACGCAAAGAAGAAAATCACGGTCCAGATGATCGTCTGTTCCGCGGCGTCGAGCAGGTCATCCACGAACAGCCAGCCGCTTCCGGCCAGGAGCAAGCCAGAAGCCGCGTAGGTGAAGGCGATCATGGGCTTGCGGCCGATCGAATCAAACAGCGGACCAAGCAGCAATGGACCAAGCACATTGCCAAGCGCGAATGGAAGGATGTACCAGCCGGCACGGTACGATGGCACATGATAGAAATTCGTCAAAACGAGAGCATAGGTGAAGAAAATTGCGTTATAAAGAAACGCCTGCGCGATCATCAGAGTGAGTCCCAGCAGCGTTCTCCCTCTGAAAGCGATGAAAAGCGTTTGAAAGACCTGCCGCAGCGGCGTGTGCGTGCGCGGCCGCAACAGCATTGGTTTGAGCGCCGATCCGTCTTCAAAGTCTGTGCCGTGGAGGCGGAATCCGGTTTCTATTTCATCGACTATTTTTTCGGCTTCCATCTCCCTTCCGTGAATGACGAGCCAGCGCGGGCTTTCCGGGATCCACGTCCTCAGAAAGAAAATGACGAGGCCGAGCGCGGAACCGATGAGAAACGCAAGCCGCCAGCCGATGTCGGGATCGAGGCGGGCGGGATCCAGAACAACGATCGATCCGGCCGCTCCCAGCGCGCCGCCGATCCAAAACGAGCCGTTGATGGCAAGGTCGGTCCAGCCGCGATAGCGCGCCGGGATCATTTCTTGAATCGTGGAATTGACCGCGCTGTATTCACCGCCTATTCCAGCCCCCGTCAACATCCGGAACAGGCAAAAGCTCTCCAGATTCCAGCTCAAAGCGGTAGCGGTGGTGGATATTAAATAGAGACCCAAGGTGATAAAGAACAGCAGCCTGCGGCCGAGCCGGTCGGTCATCCATCCAAAGCCAAGCGCGCCGATGACAGCGCCCGCGAGATAAAAGCTCGACGCTAGGCCGATGCCGGATGCGCTGAAATGCAGCCGGGGACTTGCTTCGAGCGCGCCCGCGATCGATCCGGCAAGCGTGACTTCAAGACCGTCGAGCACCCAGGTAATTCCGAGCGCCACGGCGACGAGCGTATGAAATCTTCCCCAGGGCAGTCGATCGAGACGGGCCGGGACACGGGTTTCGAGAATCTTGTTGGCCGCGTCGTGCATTCATCATCCTCCCCGGACGAGTATCGCATGGTACAAAATCATGCGCCCATTGTCTTAGCGTGCTTCGAACGGAGCAATACCTCGCTGCGCCCCGGCGGAGGTAATTTTGCTTCAATTGGCTGTTAACCAAAATCTGCCTTGATCCTCCGCCATGGCATTCGTTCCGGATGCTGGAATCCGCTATCGAACAAACCCGGGGGTTCGTTGGCTTTACCGATGTCTCACGCGCCAAAAATTCTGGTCTTTGATTCCGGCCTCGGCGGCCTCACCGTTTCCGGAGAGGTCGCGCGGCTGCTGCCTCAGGCTCGTATGATCTATGCCGCAGACGACGCCGCTTTCCCTTATGGCGAGCTGCGGGAAGACGCTTTGGTCGCGCGGATCTTGGCGGTGATGCACCGTTTGATCGTCCTCTGTGGCCCGGACGCCGTGGTCATTGCCTGCAATACGGCGTCGACGCTGGCGCTGCCGCATCTGCGCGCCAAGTTCCCCAAAATCCCTTTCATCGGCACGGTGCCCGCGATCAAACCGGCCGCGAGCCAATCGCGCTCGGGGCTTATCTCCGTGCTGGCGACGCCCGGCACCGTCGCGCGCGATTATACGCGCGAATTGGTGCGCACCCATGCCGCCCATTGCGCGGTCACCCTCGCCGGCTCAAGCCTGCTCGCGCCTCTTGCCGAAGCTTTCATGCGAGGGAAAAATGTTTCGGATGCGGCGATAGCGCGGGAAATCGCGCCCGCCTTCGTGACATCCGGGGAACTCCGAACGGATTGCGTCGTGCTTGCCTGCACGCATTATCCTTTGCTGCTGAGACATTTCGAGCGGCTCGCGCCTTGGCCTGTGGCATGGATAGATCCAGCCCCGGCCATCGCCCGGCAAGCCGGCCATGTTCTGCGGGGACAGCTCGGTTTTCCGGCGTCAGACACGGCGTCGGCGGCACCGGGTTATGTGGTCTTCACCGGCGCATTGGCGCCGGGACCCGAACTTATGGAAGCTTTACGCCTTCGAGGGATCGGAAAAGTTGTCATGGAGCCGATGCCACTGGAGGAAGCGGCATAAGGAGCAGCAGCGGGCGCCTGACCTTCAAGACTATCTTCCCCGCGCGCATTGCAAAATAATATGAAAAGGGTCTTCGAATTCCTGGTTGCGGCGGGAATTGTTTTCGCCCAGGTCACGCCGCGTGTGGTGACTGCCAACTCGGCACGGAGCGATTCCTTGAATGAGGGAATCACCCGGAATAGCTCCCGCGACGGCTTTGACGGCACACGTAAAAGTTATCGTCCCGATCTGTAACCAAACCGGCGCCCAGACGAATATCAGCTCGTAGCCGCAATGCCGGGCCACGGATCCGGCGCCCATTCCACGAAAGATCGCACGCAGCCATGCAAAGCCAATCGTCGCATGTCCACGGCCACGCCTTACGCACGGCAAGCGTCGGCCTCGGGCTTTTTCTGACCGTGCTTGGCATCGCCGTGTTTCTCCGTCTCGCGAATCCGGCGACGGTGGAGCTCGCCAGGCCTATCAATCCTCCGCTCGCCGGCGCGCCGAGTTCCACCGCTAAAGGAACCGAAAGAGCGGTTTTAGCCGGCGGCTGTTTCTGGGGCGTTCAGGCGGTGTTCCAGCATACCTTGGGCGTGACGAGCGCGGTATCAGGATATGCGGGCGGCACGCCCGCAGCCCCGAGCTATGAGGAGGTCAGCTCTGGCGGCACGGGGCACGCCGAATCTGTCGAGATCACCTTTGATCCGAAGCAGATCTCCTACGGCCGCCTGTTGCAGATCTATTTTTCGGTGGTGCACGACCCGACACAGTTGAACCGGCAGGGGCCCGATGGGGGCACGCAGTATCGCTCCGAGGTTTTCGCCACGAGCGAGGCCCAGCAACGCGTCGCCGAGGCCTATATCGCGGAACTCGACAAGGCGCATGCCTTCCCGCGCCATATCGTGACCAAGGTGGAACGGCTGAAGGCTTTTTATCCCGCCGAACCCTATCATCAGGACTATGCCACGCTGCATCCAGACAGCCCCTATATCGCGCGCTACGACCTGCCAAAAATCGCCAATCTGAAAAAGCTCTACCCGGAGTTTTACCGCGAGCAGCCGATGCTCGTGGGCGGCAACCACCAGTAAACCAGTAAAGAGGAGTTCCCGAAAATGTTGCGGCGCGATATATTGTCGATGTTGGCATTGACGGCGGTTGGCGGTTTCGTCTTCCCCAATTGGCTGCTCGCCGAAGCGGAGAAGCTAAAGGTGACGAAGACCGACGAGGAATGGCGGCGCCTTCTCACACCCGCTCAATATCAAGTGCTCCGGCATGAGGACACGGAGTTGGCCTTCAGCAGCCCGCTGCTGCACGAGCATCGCAAGGGTGTCTTCGCCTGCGCCGGCTGCGAACTGCCGCTCTTCAAGTCCGAGACCAAGTTTGACAGCGGCACAGGCTGGCCGAGCTTTTGGAGTCCCATCGAAGGCGCGGTGGGCACCAAAACCGACCGGAGTTTTTGGACGCAGCGCACCGAGGTGCATTGCCGGCGCTGCGGCGGGCATCTCGGCCACGTTTTTAATGACGGCCCGCAACCCACCGGCCTGCGCTACTGCATGAATGGCGTTGCCCTGAAATTCATACCCGAAGAGAGCTGAGGGTTCGATCCGCCGGACCTTCCTTGCGAGCTTAGGGACCGAGGGTCCCTCCGCGCCTTGTGCCGGAGCGGCACGACGCGAGACGGGCGACGAGAACTGGAAATAGGCGATGCGCGAAATTCGAGCGGCAGACTCAAACAGGCCGTTGCGGCGCCGGCGCCGGCTGCTCATTGAGCGGCACACGCGCGTGACCCGGCTGACCCATTGGATCAATCTCTTGTGCGTGACGGTGCTGCTGATGAGCGGACTGCAGATTTTCAACGCCCATCCGGCGCTTTATTGGGGGCAATCCGGTTTCGATCCTGACCGGGCCGTGTTCGAGATCGGGGGCGATGGTTCGGGCGATGGCCCTCCGGCGGGTTTCGCCCGGATCGGTTCATCGACATTCAACACAACCGGGATCCTCGGCATCTCTCGCGGCGCCAGCGGCGAGGTCGTTCGGCGCGGCGTCCCGCGATGGGTAACGCTGCCTAGCTGGCGCGATCTCGCAATAGGGCGCCGCTGGCATTTCTTTTTTGCGTGGGCATTTGTCGCGAACCTCTTGGTTTATCTCGTGGCCGGACTCGCCAGCGGGCATTTTTGGCGCGATCTGCTGCCAGACCGCGAGCAGCTGCGGCCACGGTCACTTCTCCACGATGCCGCCGATCACCTCCGGTTGAAATTTCCGCGCGGCGAAGCGGCGCGGCATTACAATCCCCTCCAGAAGCTCACCTATATCGCCGTGATCTTCGTGCTGTTGCCCCTGATGATCCTGACCGGCCTCGCGATGTCGCCGGGGATGGATGCGATCGTGCCCTGGCTCGTCGACCTGTTTGGCGGACGCCAATCCGCACGGACGATCCATTTCATCGCCGCCGGCCTGATTGTGCTGTTCGTGTTCGTTCATGTCGCGATGGTGCTTCTGGCCGGACCGATGAACGAGCTGCGCGCGATGATCACCGGAAGATTTGCCATTTTTGTCGAGGACGATCATGCCTAACGCTCGGCTCCACCGGCGCCGGTTTCTTGCGCTGGGCGCGGCAAGCCTTGGCGGCACATTGCTCACCGGCTGTGACCGGCTCTCCGAGGCTCCGGATTTCCGGGAGTTTCTTTCCTCGGCCGAGTGGCTGACCTATCGCATCCAGCGGCTGCTCGGCGGCCGGCACGCGCTCGCCCGCGAGTTCACCGCCGCCGATGTGTCCCCGGTCTTCAAGGTGAATGGCACAACGATGCCCGAGGGCGAGGAATACGAGGCATTGCGGGAAGACAATTTTGTCGCTTGGCGGCTGCGGGTCGATGGGCTGGTCGCCAAGCCTCTGGAATTGTCGCTCGCGGATTTGCGGAACTTGCCGCAGCGGACCCAGATCACGCGCCATGACTGCGTCGAGGGGTGGAGCGCGATCGGCAAATGGCAGGGCGTTCCGCTGGCCATTTTGCTCGCCCGGGCCGCGCTTCTCCCCTCGGCCCGGTTCGTTGTCTTCCATTGCGCAGACGTTCTTGAACAAACGCTCGACGGGACCGGACAATATTACGAAAGCATCGATCTCATCGACGCTTTCCATCCGCAAACCATTCTTGCGCACAGTCTAAACGATACCCTGCTCACCATAGGCCACGGCGCCCCGCTGCGGCTGCGGGTCGAACGGCAGCTCGGCTACAAGCACGCAAAATATGTTATGCGCATTGAATTGACTGGCGGGCTCGACAGGTTTGGGCGCGGAAAGGGCGGGTTCTGGGAAGATCGCGGCTACGAGTGGTATGCCGGGATCTGAAAGGGGCGAGGCGCGATTTTCCGCGACAGTGGCTAAAATCTTAAATCCCAACTTCCGCAGGAACATGTGACGCGCTCCCGCGTTAACCGCGAAGCGGCCTGATGCTCTAATCGTTGTTCCGGAATTTTTTTCCGCTATCCGCCGCATAACAGCCATAACCCTCTTGCATCGACACAATAGCCAACTGGTATGGGTAATTCACGCAAAGATGATTATCCTTAACAGCGCGCCGAGGGGTGAGAACCTTGCCCCCAAACCAAGGCGCCCATCGAAAATCGGGCCGGAGGGGAGGCAAATATGGGGCGATTGTCTTCGGCCTTTCCGGCCGCGCCGCGCGAGCCTTGCTCTCTAAGCAAGCATTTGTTCGAAACGAGGCGCCTTTCCTTGGATCTCGCCCGCCCGCTCGGCGCCGAGGATATGACCGCCCAGGCGATGGACGACGCCAGTCCAACCAAATGGCATCTTGCGCATACGGCTTGGTTCTTCGAGACCTTCGTTCTCGCCAGCCATCTCAACGGCTATGAGCCGTTCGACGAGACATTCAACTATTGCTTCAATTCCTATTACGAATCCCAAGGCGCACGCCAGCCGCGCGGAAAACGCGGGCTCCTCACGCGGCCGTCGAGCGATTGCATCTTCGCCTACCGCGCCCATGTGGACGCCGGGCTCGAAAAGCTTTTCGCGCGCGGAGTCGATACCGGGTCGGGTCTGGCGCGTGTTATCGAGGTCGGCATCAATCACGAACAGCAGCATCAGGAGTTGATGCTGACCGACATTCTCGCGCTTTTCGCCGCAAATCCGCTGCGGCCGGCATACCGCGAGCCGCGTCCGCGTACGCATCAGGGCGAGCCAGAGCCTCTACGATGGATCGAGTATTCCGGCGGCATCCATGAGATTGGTCACAGCGGCGACTGCTTTGCATGGGACAATGAGGCGCCGCGCCACGGCCAGTTGATCCATCCATTCCGTCTCGCCGACCGCCTCGTCACCAATGCGGAATGGCTCGCATTCATCGAGGACGGCGGCTATCGAACCTACGCGCTATGGCTTGCCGACGGCTGGGAGATCGTCAATCGCGAAGGTTTGCAAGCTCCGCTCTATTGGGAGGAGCGCGACGGGCATTGGTTCGCTATGTCGCTCGAAGGCGTGCTGCCGGTCGATCGCGCGGCTCCCGTCGCGCACGTGAGCTATTACGAGGCGGACGCTTTTGCGCGGTGGGCGGGCCATCGGCTGCCAACCGAATTTGAATGGGAAGTTGCGGCAATGGGTGTCGAGGCGACGGGAAACACGCTTGCCTCGGGTGCGCTGCGGGCCCTGCCGGCCGCTCCGCGCCCGGATGGGCGGCCCCGGCAAATGTTCGGCGACATCTGGGAATGGACCCAGAGCGCCTACCTGCCCTATCCAGGCTACCGCGCGCCAGCGGGGGCGCTTGGCGAATACAACGGCAAGTTCATGGCCGGCCAGCAGGTTTTGCGCGGCGGCTCCTGCGCGACGCCAGAGGGGCACGCGCGCGCGACCTATCGCAATATTTTCTATCCCCGCCAGTGCTGGCAGTTCATGGGGCTTCGCCTTGCCTCGGAGATCGAATGATGTGGACGAGCAACAAAGCGCTGAGCCTGCCCGATGTCATTACCGGCCCGGACCGCGAGTTCGCGACGAGCGTGATCGAGGGCCTGTCGAAGCCGCGCAAGAGCCTGCCTTGCCGTTTTTTTTATGATGCGCGCGGCAGCGAATTGTTCGAGGAAATTACCCGGCTGCCGGAATACTATCCAACGAGGACCGAGATCGCGATTCTGGAAGCGCATGCGGCGGAGATCGCGAGCCGCGTGAATGACGGCACGGTTCTCGTCGAATTCGGTTCAGGCTCAAGCCGCAAGACGGAGATTTTGCTCTGCTGCTTGCCGCGCCTGCACGCCTATGTCCCTATCGACGTGTCCGAAAGTGCCCTTGAGGAGGCGAAGCGGCGCCTGATGAAGTGCTTTCCGGCGCTCGCCGTGCGCCCCATCGTCGGCGATTTCTCCCGGCTGCCCGCCTTGCCGCAAGAGCTCGCCAAGGCGCGAAAATTGGGTTTCTTTCCCGGCTCGACGATCGGCAATTTCTCTCCATTTGCCGCCCGAGCGCTGCTCGGCGCCATGCGGCGCTTGCTGGCGCCAGATGGTTGGCTCATTGCCGGCGTGGACTTGAAGAAGGACGCCCGAAAGCTGATCCACGCCTACAACGACGCGGCCGGCGTCACCGCGGCCTTCAATCTCAATCTTCTGGCGCGGATCAACCGCGAGCTCGAAGGCTCGTTTGATCTCGAAGGCTTCCGCCACGAGGCGATTTACGATCCCCGCGAGGGCCGCGTCGAGATGCACATTGTCAGTATCAGAAATCAAGCGGCGAGAATCCGGGGCCTGTGGTTTCGCTTTTCTGCCGGCGAAACCATCCATACTGAGAACTCCTACAAATACTCGATCGGCCAATTTCAAGATATTGCCTGCTCGGCGGGATGGCTGCCGGGCCGCGTTTGGATCGACGGCCAAAATCTTTTCAGCGTGCACGAATTGATCTCCAACGGGGCCGGAACAGCAGTGATTTAACGCAGTCCTGACGCGCACCGGCAGCTGCCTCCGGGACACAATGAGGCACGTTTAAATCACGGCCGCTTGTGCTTCGGCAAAACCCCAATGACGCATCTCCGATCCTTGCCGATGGCCGGAGCGGGCATGATTTACTTTGGGAGCATTTCGCCGGGGCGCGCGCGTTCCTCGAGCCAGGCGAAACAGCGATCCACCGCCATGGCGAGCAATGCGACGATGGCGGCGCCTTCCAAGACATACGCCGGGTTCGACGCGGAAAGTCCCTCGATGATGGGCGAACCCAGCGATAAGGCGCCGGCGGCCGATCCGATCGCCGCCGTTCCGATATTGATGATGACCGCATTGCGAAGACCGGCGAGAATGAAAGGAAACGCGAGCGGCAGCTCGACTCGCCTTAAGACATCCCGTGGCGCGAAGCCCATTCCCATTGCCGCGTCGCGGACGGCGGCGGGTACGGCGTGGAGGCCGGTCACCGTCGCTTCGATGACAGGAAAAATGGCATAGAGGCAAAGCGCCGCGACGGCTGGGGCCGCGCCGTAGCCCAGCACCGGGATGGTGAGCGCGAGCACCGCGACCGGCGGAAACGTCTGCCCGATGGCGGCTATCGCGCCGACCATCGCGGCAAATTCGCGTCCGCTTTCGCGGGTGACGAAAATCCCTAGGCCGATTCCGATCGCCGCGGCGGCGAGGCTAGAAAGCGCGACAAGCTCGCTATGTGCAAGCGTGAGTTCAAAGAAGCTTGCGCGCGTGTATACCGGGCGCGGATCGCCGGGGAACAGCGCGCGCATCAGCGGCCCGGCCGCCGGCATCGAGAAGACGGCGGCGACCAACAAAAGCGCGATCCACAGCCCCGGCCGGCGCCCCCAGCGGATCAAGGCGGCAAGCACTCTCGCCATGTCATACCAACTACGGGGATACGATGATCACTCGTTCTACTCTCGAATTGCGTTTCCAAGTTGAGCCCCCGCACAAAGCGCTTTGCGTTCACCATGTTTGAC
>JBAUNU010000432.1:0-2704 GCA_049579405.1 Methylocella sp. | reverse complement strand
AAACGATGCTTTCTTATTACCGCAGTCTGCCCAACCTGATCACGCTCGGCCGCCTCGTGCTCGCGCCGGCGATCGTCGCGATGATCGCCACGCAGCGCTGGAAGGAGGCCTGCATCGTCTTCATCATTGCGAGCCTGTCCGACGCGGTCGATGGATGGCTTGCCAATACCTTCGATCTTCGCAGCGAACTTGGCGCCTATCTCGATCCGTTGGCCGACAAGGCGCTGATCGTCTCGATTTATGTCTCGCTCGCCATCGCCGAAGTGCTTCCGGCGACGATCGCCATCCTCGTCGTTGCGCGCGATATCATGATTATCGGCGCCTTCATGATTTCGCTCATCCTGCGAAAGCCGATAAAGGTCAAGCCGCTGGCGATCTCGAAGCTCAATACCGCCGCGCAAATTAGCTTCGCCGCGATGGTTCTCGCCGTCAAGGCTTTCGATTTTCCGGCCGGCGCCTGGTTCGATGTTTCGCTTTATGCGGTAGCGGCGCTGACCCTTGCCTCGACAGCGGCCTATTTTCGCCAATGGATCAATCACATGAATCTTTGACGCGACCGCGCCAGGCGGACGGGCGGGGGTCTCCACATTTTTGCGCCGCCGCCACAAACGAAACTCTGTTTCCTTCGCCCGCCACGCTACCCAGCTCGACCGGTCAACGGCCGAATCTTCGTGGAATGCCATGGCGGTACGAAACCATGGATGGCCGAGAGCGACCCATGGTATGGGAAAGCCGTTGGCAACAGTTGGCGGGAAGCGGCGGCGGTTATGCGGATCGAATGGCAGATCGGGTTTTGGATCGGCGCATTTTTGCTCCTCGTTCTCTTGCTGTGGCTGTTCAGCGGCGTGCTTCTGCCCTTCGCCGCCGCCTTCGCGCTTGGCTATCTTTTGAATCCCGTCGTCGATCGGCTGGAGCGGCTTGGCTTCAACCGGCTCGGCGCGACCCTCCTCATCATGGCTTGCTTCGTGCTTGTCCTGATCTCCATTTCAATTTTGATCGTGCCCATTGTTTGGCGCCAGCTTGTAAGTTTCACCGAGGCGTTGCCGGGCTATGCCGTCAGGCTGGAGGAACTGATTTCGGCCGAGACCGCGCGCCTCGGCCGGGACTACGGCGGTATTCTGATGGACAAGTTCGGCTTCGGCGGCAATGCCGGCGCCCAGCTCGCGAGCGCCACCAACGGTCTCGTCGCCCAGGCGGCGCAAGGGGCGGCGGCTTTTCTGAATTCGCTTTTGACGCGCGGCGAGGCGCTGATCAGCCTCATCTCTCTCCTTGTTGTGACGCCCGTCGTCGCCTTCTATATGCTTCTCGATTGGCACAGGATGATCGCGACGATCGATGGGCTTGTGCCGCTCCGCCATCGCGAGACGGGGCGGGCGCTGGCCCGTGAGATCGACACCGCCCTGGCGGGGTTTTTGCGCGGCCAAGCCCTTGTATGCCTTTTATTAGGCGCCTGGTACGGCATTGGACTTTCGCTGATCGGGCTCAATTTTGGCCTTTTGATCGGCAGCACGGCAGGGATCTTGAGCTTCATCCCTTATGTCGGCTCCCTCAGCGCCCTGATCTTGTCCTCGACGGTCGCGATCGTCCAGGATTGGCCGCAATGGAAGTTGTTCGCCATGTCGCTTGGCGTCTTTTTGATCGGTCAATTTCTGGAAGGCAATATTTTGTCGCCGAAGCTGGTCGGCGCATCGATCGGATTGCATCCGGTGTGGCCGATTTTCGCGCTGCTGGCGTTTGGCAGCCTGTTTGGGTTCACCGGCCTCATCGCCGCGGTTCCCTTTGCCGCCACCGCCGGAGTGATCATGCGTTTCGCGGTCAGGCGCTACCGCGAGAGCAATCTGTATACCGGCACCACCGGGCTCGACCCTCGGCTTCTCCGCGAATCCACGATGACGTATTCCGATGACAAGGACCATTGAGATGGCTGGCGAAAAACTCCGCCAGGCGCGACCCGCGAACCCTCAATTGACGCTGAATCTCGCCCCTGGCCCCGGCTACGAACGCGAGAATTTCTTCGTGTCTGCTTCGAACGAACAAGCGCATGCGATGATCGAACTCTGGCCCAGCTGGCCGGACCCGACACTGCTCGTTTTGGGGCCGTCAGGTGCCGGCAAGAGCCACCTTGGCGCGATCTGGGCTTCGATCGCCAAAGCGGGCATTCAATCCGCCGCTTCCCTGGCGGCGGCGGATATTGAAGCGCTGGCCGCCGCCGGCCCGCTTCTCCTCGAGGACGCCGATTCGATCGGCCAATCCGAAGCGCCGCTCTTCCACCTTGTTAATTTGATGCGCGAGCGCGGCACGGCCCTGGTTCTCACCGCGAAAACGCCACCGGATGCCTGGGGCTTGCGAACCGCCGACCTCGTGTCGCGTTTGCGTCTCGCCCCAACGGCCCTGATCGGGCCGCCGGACGATGCACTGATGCGCGCCGTTCTCGTCAAGCTCCTCGTCGACCGGCAGCTTGTCGTCGACACCGGCATTGTCGGCTATATCGCTTTGCGGATCGAGCGCTCGCTCGACGCGGCGCGCTCATTTATCGATGCGCTCGATCGCGAGGCCTTGGCGCGCCAAAGCCGGATCTCCCGGGCCATCGCGGGAGACGTCCTGCTCGCCATGGGCCACGGCGGGGAATAAGGTCCTTTTCACGAAGAGCGGGATTGCTCCGATAACGGCGGCGACGGCGGCGACGGCGGCCGGCTTACGATGA
>JBAUNU010000431.1:0-1682 GCA_049579405.1 Methylocella sp. | reverse complement strand
CCCGGATCCCATCGCAGCATTGCAAACGGGATTTATGGCCGAAGTCGCCTCAGTGCTCGAGACGCCTTGGACCATGTCGACGAGCGCCGACCTCGCTTTTCCACAGACGCGCGGCCAACGGCCCGACAATTTCACGGAAGCGCGAGAGTTTGAGGCTGTCCTTTTCCGTGCCGCCGTGGCCGATCCGGTTGTTCATCGCGCGATGATCGAAGTTGCCCACCTGCTGCAGCCTCAGAGCCTGCTCCAGGAACCAGACATCACGCGGCGGATCGAGGCGGCCACCGGAGCCGTCGTCACGCGGGCCGCCGCCTGACCGGTCCGTCAATGCATACCGACCAATCCCTCCTGCCACAGTGATTTGCCGAAAAGAGGACTGCTATGACCACCAGACACACTTATTTGGCGACGCGATACGGCGGCTACTTCCACCGCGAGGTGCCCAAGGAAGACGGCGAACTCTCGCATGTCGGCCCCGACACACCATGCGGCGAATATTTGCGCCGCTTTTGGCAGCCGATCTGCGTCTCCGACGAACTGAAGGACCTGCCTCATCGGGTCAAGACCCTCGGCGAGGACCAGGTGGTGTTTCGCGACCGGAGCGGCGCTATCGGTCTGCTGGAATTGCATTGTCCGCATCGCGGCGCGTCGCTGGAATACGGGCTGATCGACGCCAAGGGAATACGGTGCTGCTACCATGGCTGGCTGTTCGCGGCGGACGGGACGATCCTCGAGACACCCGGCGAACCGGCTCACAGTACTTTGAAAGACCGGCTTTATCACGGGGCCTATCCCACCCATGAGTACGGCGGCATTGTCTTTGCCTATATGGGTCCGCCCGACCGGCAGCCGTCTTTCCCCGTCTACGACAGCTTCGTCCGGCCAGGTTATCGGCTCGTGCCGGGCCCGAAATACACCTACCCGTGCAATTGGCTGCAGATCATGGAGAACGCAATGGATCCCGCCCATACGGCGTTTCTCCACACGATCGTCAGCGGCGCTCAGTTCACCGAGGAGTTTGGGGTATTGCCGGAACTGGAGTTCACCGAGACGCCGGTGGGCATGATTTACATCGGGACGCGGCGGGTCGGACAGAATGTCTGGGCGCGAATGGTCGAAGCCGTTCTGCCGAACCTGCAGCAGGTGGCCCCGGTCTGGGAGACCGGCCATCAGGAGCATGGGTTCAGCGGTCCAATGCTGAACCGCTGGATTGTGCCGCAGGACGACACCAATACAATGTTCATCGAACTGCGTCACGTGAGCGAGACCGAAGGGGTGGCACCCGCTTGGTGGGCCGATCCTACGAATATGGCGCCCGCCCAACTCGCCGCGGATTCCTACGAGGCCGGCCAGCGACAACCCGGCGACTACGAGGCGCAGGTCTCGCAGCGGCCAATCGCGATTCACGGATTGGAGCATATCGGCGTCACCGATCGCGGCGTCATGATGTTCCGCAACCAGACGAGACGTGGCATCCGCGCCGTGCAAGCCGGCAGCGACCCAGTCGGCTTGTGCCGCGACGCCGCCATGGTCATCCCGACCTATTGCAACGACACCGTCACCCGCATGGCGCCCGATGCGGATCCGGCGATCGACCGGCAGCGCATGCGCGAAACCGGCCGGCGGCTGGCGGACGGCTATCTGAAAGCCCCGCCGCTATTGGCCTCGATGGCGATCGCTTAACA
>JBAUNU010000430.1:0-8902 GCA_049579405.1 Methylocella sp. | reverse complement strand
CCTTTTATGAGTCCGTATCTCGAACTGTTCGCGCGATTTCTTATCGACATGCGGCGAACGGTTGACGCAGAATTTCTCGATCTTCGTCGGCAGCGGAATGGGGCCCCGCACCTGGGCTCCCGTCCGCTTCGCCGTCGAGACGATCTCCTTCGTCGAGGAGTCGAGGATCCGATGATCGAATGCCTTGAGGCGGATGCGAATATTCTGGCCGTTCATCTCACGAAATCCCTGCCTGCCGGCTGCGGCCGTTGGCCCCAACGGCTAACGCTAATCCTCGTTCTCCGGCATGCCGTAACCGAGTGGCGCCAGCAGGGAGACCCGCATATCCAACCACGCGAACGCGTGCGTCCGCGTTATTCCGTAATCGAGGCGACGACGCCGGCGCCGACGGTGCGGCCGCCCTCGCGGATGGCGAAGCGCAGCTTCTCCTCCATGGCAATCGGAACGATCAACTCGATATCCATCGTCACATTGTCTCCAGGCATCACCATTTCGGTGCCTTCCGGCAAGGTCACGACGCCGGTCACGTCGGTGGTGCGGAAATAGAATTGCGGCCGGTAGTCGGTGAAGAACGGGGTATGACGGCCGCCCTCGTCCTTGGTCAGGATATAGGCTTCCGCCTTGAATTTCGTGTGCGGCTTCACCGAACCCGGCTTACACAAGACCTGGCCGCGCTCGACGTCCTCGCGCTTGGTGCCGCGCAAAAGCGCGCCGATGTTGTCGCCCGCCTGGCCCTGATCGAGGAGCTTGCGGAACATCTCGACGCCGGTCACCACCGTCTTCACCGTCGGCCGCAGGCCAACGATCTCGACGTCCTCGCCGACCTTGACGGCCCCGCGCTCGACCCTGCCGGTCGCAACGGTGCCGCGGCCGGAAATCGAGAACACGTCCTCGACCGGCATCAGGAATGGCTGATCAACCGGACGCTCGGGCTGCGGAATATAGGCGTCCACCGTATCCATCAGCTTCAACACCGCATCGTGTCCGATCTCCGGATTGCGGCCCTCGAGCGCGCACAACGCCGAACCTTGGGTGATCGGAATATCGTCGCCGGGAAAATCATACTTCGACAAAAGCTCGCGAACCTCGAGCTCGACGAGCTCCAGAAGCTCGGGGTCATCGACCATGTCGACCTTATTCAGAAACACGACCAGCGCCGGGACGCCGACCTGGCGGGCAAGGAGAATATGCTCGCGGGTTTGCGGCATTGGGCCGTCCGCCGCCGAGACCACCAAAATCGCGCCGTCCATCTGTGCCGCGCCGGTGATCATGTTTTTTATATAGTCGGCGTGGCCCGGACAATCGACATGGGCGTAATGCCGCTTCTTGGTCTCGTATTCGACATGCGCCGTCGAGATCGTAATCCCGCGCGCTTTTTCTTCCGGGGCCTTGTCGATCTGATCGTAAGAGGTGTAGATCGCGCCCCCCGTCTCGGCCAAAACCTTGGTGATCGCCGCCGTTAGCGTCGTCTTGCCATGGTCGACGTGACCGATTGTCCCGATATTGCAATGCGGCTTTGTCCGCTGGAATTTTTCCTTGCCCATCGTTCGGCTCCTCTTTTCCTCACGCGCGTCACCGTTGGATCAGGTGTATTTGGCCTGAATCTTCGCGGCTTCGCCCGCTGGGACCTGTTCATAGTGATCGAATTGCATCGTGTAATTGGCGCGGCCCTGGCTGAAGGATCGCAGCTGATTGACGTAGCCAAACATAGTCGCGAGCGGCACCATCGCATTGATGACCACCGCGTTGCCGCGCATGTCCTGCCCCTGGACCTGCCCGCGCCTGCCCAGGAGGTCGCCCATCACCGAGCCCGTGTAGTCCTCGGGGGTGGTTACCTCGACCTTCATGATCGGCTCGAGCAGCACCGATCCACCTTCCTTGAGGGCGCGACGGAACGCGGCTCGCGCGGCGATCTCGAACGCAAGGACCGACGAATCGACGTCATGATAGGCGCCGTCGACCAATGTGGCCTTGACGTCGACCACCGGGAAGCCGGCAAGAATCCCCGACCCCATGACGCTGTTAATACCCTTTTCGACGCCCGGAATAAATTCCTTCGGCACCGTGCCGCCGACGACCTGGCTCTCGAAGCTCGAGCCCTTTCCGGCCTCATTTGGCTCGAAGATGATCTTGACCTGAGCGAATTGGCCGGAACCGCCGGTTTGCTTTTTGTGGGTGTAAGGGATCTCCACGCGCCGGGTCAGTTTCTCGCGATAGGCGACCTGCGGCGCGCCGATGTTGGCGTCGACTTTATAGGTGCGGCGCAGGATGTCGACCTTGATGTCGAGATGAAGCTCGCCCATCCCCTTCAGGATGGTTTGCCCGGATTCCGGATCGGTGGAAACCCGGAAGGATGGATCTTCGGCGGCAAGCTTGGCCAAGGCGACGCCGAGCTTTTCCTGATCGGCCTTGGATTTCGGCTCGATGGCGATCTCGATCACCGGTTCCGGGAATTCCATGCGCTCCAGGATAACAGGCTTGTTGAGGTCGCAAAGCGTATCTCCTGTCCGCGTATCCTTCAAGCTCGCCAGCGCGACAATATCTCCTGAATAGGCTTCCTTGATATCCTCGCGGTTATTCGCGTGCATGAGAAGCATGCGCCCGACCCGCTCCTTCCTGTCCTTGGTTGAGTTCAAGACGGTAGTGCCCGACTCGACGCGGCCCGAATAGACACGCCCGAAAGTAATCGTGCCCACAAAAGGATCGTCCATGATCTTGAAAGCGAGCATGGAAAAAGGTTCTTCGTCGCGCGGCAGCCGGACCACCTCGGCGCCGGTCTTCATGTCGACACCCCTGATCGCCTCGCGGTCGAGCGGCGAAGGGAGAAAATCGACAACCGCGTCGAGCAACGGCTGCACGCCCTTGTTCTTGAATGCCGCGCCGCATAGAATCGGGATGAAGGCGATGTCGCGGACCGCCTTGCGCAAGAGGCGCCTCAAGGTCGCGGCGTCCGGTTCCGCGCCGTCGAGATAGGCGGCCATGACATCGTCGTCGAGTTCGACCGCCGCCTCGATGAGGGTGTGCCTATATTGCGCCGCCTTGGCTTTCAGATCGTCCGGGATTTCCGCGTCGGCATATTTGGCCCCGAGCGCCTCGTCTTCCCAAACCACGGCTTTCATCCGCACGAGATCGACGATGCCCTTGAAATCGGCTTCCGATCCAAGCGGCAGTTGAATACAGACCGGGCGGCCGCCGACCTTGGTTTTGATCTCCTCGACGCAGCGATGGAAATCGGCGCCGGTCTTGTCCATCTTATTGACGAAGACGATGCGCGGCACGTTGTATTTCTCGGCTTGCCGCCAGACAGTCTCGGTCTGCGGCTCCACGCCCTGGTTGCCGTCGAGGACGCAGACGGCGCCGTCAAGCACCCGGAGCGAGCGCTCGACCTCGATGGTGAAATCGACATGGCCGGGCGTGTCGATGATGTTTAGGCGCTTGCCGCTCCAATACGTCGTCGTCGCGGCGGAGGTGATCGTGATGCCGCGTTCCTGCTCCTGCTCCATCCAATCCATGGTGGCCGCGCCGTCATGGACCTCGCCGATCTTATGCGATTTGCCGGAATAATAGAGAATCCGCTCCGTCGTCGTCGTCTTGCCCGCATCGATATGGGCCATGATGCCGAAGTTCCGGTAATCCTCGATCGGATGGCTGCGGGCCATGACACAATCCCTTCAGGCGGAACGCTTACCCAAGTTTGCTACCAACGATAATGCGAAAACGCGCGGTTGGCTTCCGCCATGCGATGCGTGTCTTCCCGCTTCTTAACCGCATTGCCGCGATTATTGGCAGCGTCCATCAACTCCGCCGACAGACGATCGACCATCGTCTTGTCGTTGCGGCCGCGCGCGGCGTTGATGATCCAGCGAATGGCAAGCGCCTGGCGGCGCTCCGCGCGGACCTCGACCGGCACCTGATAGGTCGCGCCGCCGACCCGGCGAGACCGAACCTCGATCGCCGGAGCGACATTATCCAAGGCCTGCTTGAAGACTGGAAGCGGCTCCGACCGCATCTTATGCTCGATGATGTCAAAGGCGTCATAGACGATCGCCTCGGCGATCGACTTCTTGCCGTCGTACATGATCGAGTTCATGAACTTGGTGAGAACGACATCCCCGAACTTCGCGTCCGGAATGACTTCCCGTTTTTCGGCGCTATGGCGGCGCGACATCGTTAGGCTCCGTAGGGTCTCATTAGGTTGTTCAAAGGCCGCAAGTGTCAATTGCGACGGCTACCCTGAAACTCCAGTGTCTAGCTGTCTCTCGAATTCCCCTGAAATTCATTTCGGCCGCTTGGCGCCGTATTTGGAACGGCGCTGCTTGCGGTTCTTGACGCCCTGTGTGTCGAGCACGCCGCGCAGAATGTGATAGCGCACGCCAGGCAGTGCCGTCACCCGGCCGCCGCGGATCATGACCACCGAGTGCTCCTGCAGATTGTGACCCTCGCCCGGGATATAGCCGATCACCTCGAAACCATTGGTCAGGCGGACCTTGGCAACCTTGCGCAACGCCGAATTCGGCTTTTTCGGCGTCGTCGTATAGACCCGCGTGCAGACGCCCCGCTTCTGCGGGCAGGCGCCGAGATGGCGCGCCTTCTCGCGATAGGTCTTTTCCTGCCGCGGCTTGCGGATCAACTGACTGATCGTGGGCATCCCTAGTTTCTCATCCTTTCCAATAACCATGACCGGACAGCCCCGGCGCGGCGGTAAAATCAAACCTTCGGCTTCGCGGCTGGGAATACCCTCAAGGCAAACGACAAAGCGCCTCAAGCCCGCCAAGGCTTCCGGCGCCGGGAGTTGGCAGAGGATCACGGCATCGGATACCGCGTTCTTGCCTCTTGTCGATCGAAGCGATCGCTTGGATCGATTGTGATTGTCAAGCCGCTGGGTGCGACAGCGTTTAGGTTTGAAAGGTCCGGGACGAGGCGCCCCGGAAGCAAAACCTACTGCCTGTCCGAAGTGGGCGGAACTTAATCGCGTCCGTCTGGCGCGTCAACCCGCATTCGCAGGAAAAATCAATAAACGAGACTTTGCCCTGGCTGTGCGCGCCGGGGCGGAATTGTTGCTAGATGTAAGTCAACCGGACCCTCCGTCACGCTTGCCCCGCCCGGTCGCGGCTCAGTCCCTTGGTTTTAAGCTCCGCCTCATAGACCGCCCAGTTCACGTCGTGGCGCGAGCCGAGCTCATGGAGATAATCCCAGGTGAAGATGCCTGTCGAGTGCAAATCGTCGAAGATCAGCCGCACCGCATAAGTGCCGACCGGCTCGATCCCGACAATGCGGCATTGCCGCTTGCCGCCGATGGTCAAGTGTTCTTCCCGCCGGTGGCCCTGGACTTCCGCGCTGGGACTCATGACCCGTAGATATTCGGCGGAAAGATCGTAAGTATCGCCGTTCTCGAAACTGACACTAAGGATACGGCCGTCCCTCAGCCGTAATTCGCTCGGCCATTGATCCCGATTCTCGCGCATCGCCTTATCTCCATCCTGCCCTGCCCTTGAGCTTACGGATATTGCTGCCGCGCTTTTCCGCGGCTCTCACTATGTATCTATGTATCATTTTGGCGTGGAATTCCCGCCCCCAATAGGTAAGGGTATGCCCATGACCGTCGTCAGCCAAATTCCAAAGGCTGGTTTTGAACCAGCGCCCGCCACGCCCGTAACGGCACCGCTCGCCGATCCGTTCGGACGCGCGATCTCCTATGTTCGCTTGTCGGTGACCGATCGCTGCGACATGCGCTGCATCTATTGCATGTCCGAGGACATGAATTTCCTGCCCAAGCGTGACTTGCTCACCCTCGAAGAGCTGGACCGTTTGGGCACGGCTTTCGTCGGCCGCGGCGTCCGCAAGCTCAGAATCACCGGTGGAGAACCTTTGGTGCGGCGGAATATCCTCCACCTGTTCCACGCGCTCGGGCGCCACATCGAGTCCGGCGCGCTCTCCGAGTTGACCCTCACGACCAACGGGTCGCAGCTCGCGCATCACGCGAAAGAACTCGCGGAGGCGGGCGTGCGCCGTCTCAACGTGTCGCTCGATACGCTCGACCCGGCGAAATACAAAGCGATCACCCGCTGGGGGGATCACGCCCAAACCATGGCCGGCATCAATGCCGCGCAAGCGGCGGGACTTTCGGTCAAGATCAACATGGTGGCGCTTAAGGGCGTTAATGAGGACGAGATTATCCCAATGCTCGAATGGGCGCATGCGCGCGGGTTCGACCTCACCTTGATCGAAGTCATGCCGCTTGGCGCGATCGACGCGCGGCGCGCGGATCAATTTTTGCCTTTGAACCTGGTCGAGGCGCGGCTAAAGGAGCGCTTCACTTTTCGCGAGGCCGGCTACCGGACGGGCGGCCCCGCCCGTTATGTGCATGTCGCGGAAACCGGGGGCCGTTTGGGCTTCATCACCCCGCTCACCCATAATTTTTGCGAAAGCTGCAATCGTGTGCGCGTGACCTGCACCGGAACGCTTTACATGTGCCTTGGCCAGGAGGATGCGGCTGATTTGAGGGCGCCGCTGCGCGCATTGGCCTCCGACGAGCTTTTGCACGAGGCTCTCGACGCCGCAATCGCCCGCAAGCCCAAGGGTCATGATTTCATCATCGATCGCGATTATGCGAAGCCCGCGGTCGCGCGTCACATGAGCGTCACCGGCGGTTGAGCGGTCTGAACCGGTTCGTGTGGCTTTTGGGAGCCAAGCGGGACTAACAAGATAACCAGCGGGAGGCGCTCATGAAATGGCAAGATTTCGGTCGTTCGGACAATGTCGAGGACCGGCGCGGCGGTGGCGGCATGGCCGGCAAGGGCGGCCTTGGCATCGGGACAGTGGTTGTACTCGGCCTCATCGGCTGGGCGCTCGGCATCGATCCGCGGCTTCTGATCGGCGGCGCGGAACAGCTGAACAACATGCGCCAAGGCGCGCAAACCA
This sequence comes from Methylocella sp., assembly GCA_049579405.1. GTDB lineage: Bacteria > Pseudomonadota > Alphaproteobacteria > Rhizobiales > Beijerinckiaceae > Methylocapsa. The sequence goes on along the minus strand of JBAUNU010000430.1, from coordinate 1,981 downwards.
GCGCGACGCAGCCGGGGCAGACCGGGACGCCCTCCGACGACATGGGCCAATTCGTCGCCGCCGTTCTCGCGGCAAACGAATCCGTCTGGTCGGACGTCCTGCCGCGGGAGAAGGGCGTTCCCTACGTCAAGCCAAAACTCGTCCTCTATAGCGGGCGGACCGCCTCGGGCTGCGGCGGCGCCCAATCGGCGATGGGGCCTTTCTATTGCCCGAGGGATCAAAAAGTCTATCTCGATACGGCCTTCTTCCAGGATATGAAACGGCGCCTCGGCGGCGGCGGCGACTTCGCCTACACTTATGTCATCGCGCATGAGATAGGCCATCACGTCCAAAACCTGCTTGGCATTTTGCCAAAAGTTCAGGCGGCGCAGCAAGCCGCCGCGAGCAGGGGTGAGGCGAGCACTTCGAATAATTTGTCGGTGCGGGTCGAGCTCATGGCCGATTGCCTCGCCGGCGTCTGGGCCGCCAACGCCGAACGCAAATATCAATTCCTGGAGGCGGGCGACCTCGAAACGGCGGTCGCGACCGCGCAGGCGATCGGCGACGATCGTTTGCAGAAGGCGGCGCAAGGCTACGCCGTGCCCGATTCCTTCACCCACGGCACGGCGGCGCAGCGCGTGCAGTGGTTGAACGCCGGCCTGAAATCGGGCGAGGTCGATTCGTGCAACACCTTCGCGCGGTAGGGCAAAATCTGCGACCATTTTGGACCGGAAACCACTGCTCGAGGAAGTCGCAGATAAAATCTTAGGCTAGCTGCCAGAATTCTCCAACTGGTACAGGAATTTTCCGATTCACCGCGCCAGCAGGAAACTGGCGCCAATCGTCTTGAGGGAAACGCCATGACCAAATCCGCTTCCGCGGTCTCTGCCATGTTAACACTTGCCCTGCTGGGATCAGCACCGGCCTCGGCGCTAGATACTGTCGTCGTCGCGGTTCCGGCGCGGGCCGGACCCGTTGACGGGACAACCCAAAACTCCGACCAATTTATCTGGCGCCTGTTGACTGAATTCGCGGCGCCGGCATCCAAGTCGCAGCCATCGCCGGTGGTGTTCGAAACTTGGGCCTCGGATCAGGATACATTCTCGACCAAGCCTCATTGGCCCGGTCCAAACGAGCCGAGGAAACTGCATTCGAGCGTGCTTGGATTAATGAATGAATTTTGAGAGCCGATGTGGCCGGTTTGCGGGTCGCGTCTCGCCTCTGGTGTGCGCCTCTTAAAATCCTCCGTTTTTAAAGGCTTTCCCGCGCGTCAAATATTTTCAGATAGGAACGCTCTTTAAATTAGCTCTATTCAATATCTGCGTGGACACGCTCTCAATGGCGAGGTAGCCCGTGAGGACGGCATCTCAAGGTATGCTCTCAGTACACCTGCCTATTTCCGTACTGTTATGACCGGTCCCATCGACCGTATTCTTAAGTACTCCAGTCTTTCTATCGATAAATGAATCAAACAGTTCTCCCGTAGCATACTGATTTCCCCACGATACCTCAGAACGGTTTTTTCTGTAATAACTTTTTTTCGTCCCGTCGTTTTCATTAGTTGTGTAATTGCGAACATAAGTATTTTCCTGGTACTGCGTAATTGTAATACCACTATTATCCGCTACAATATGATCGTGAACATCTCTCATTGAGGGTGTATCATATTTGCACTCGAACACAATTTCGTCAGCATCGTTTGCTATGCAAAGTTGGATGTTGCCGAATGTACATGTCAATGCAAGGCCAATCACGGCTACAACCTTAGCGGATTTCCGCATGATGTTGACTCCTCCGAGGGTAATCCAAAGTGTCTCTCTATATATTGTTAGCTACCTAATATATTGTTAGCTACCTAGCGATTTTATCATTTTATCGTTTTTGCTTCGAGGGATCAAGAGGGATTAGGGCACAAAAGGTACGTCTTTAGCTCCTGCTCCATAGCTGATACCCTGTCGAAGCGCCAACAATCTCACTGCCAGTTACCAGCGAATGTCTTGAC
>JBAUNU010000429.1:0-6762 GCA_049579405.1 Methylocella sp. | reverse complement strand
GGTATATGGACCCGAGCAAAGACTTTGACGGCCTTTCGCCGCGCGAATACCTTAGAGGCGAAAGCTGGGATGCGAGATGGAAAGCCGGCCTTGATGCGCTCAAGAGGTTCAAGGTGTTGAAGCCATGAGGCAAACCAACGTCAAATCCATGACGATTGGTCAGCTGGTCGCCCGATTTGCTGAGATTGGGATCGCCCAGGACGAGGCTCTCCTTTATGATGAACACAAAAAATTCAGGCGCCTATACAGCCAGATGGACGAAGTGGACAAAGAGCTGCGAATGCGAGGACCGGAAGCGAGGCTCGCACTAGTTCAACTTTTCGATCACCCCAATATGCAAGCAAGATTGCAGGCGGCCAAATGGAGCCTTGGGGTCGCGCCAGTGGCAGCTCGGCAGGTGATAGAATCCATTAGCGAATCAAATTGGTTTCCGCAAGCCGGCGAGGCAGGCATGACGCTGTCCAACCTCGATTCAGGCATTTTCAAACCAAATTGAAATAGGGACCTGCTGTTGCTTCTGATGGCTCACGCCGATTGCTGGGGCCTGGGACGAATCGAAGCATCTGCGCGTGCCTGCAGGATCGCGCGAGGGCGGACAGTTTCAATCGGGCGGGGCTGGTGGCAGCTTTGCGGAAATTCCGCCGGAGGACCGGCTTACCGAACCGCTGCGCAATGCCTTTGCTAAGCTGCTGGCGCGCGCGTTGGCGGGTGCGGCTTTTGGACCGGAGGGAGAGTCTCGACCTGCCCTGGGCGGACGGGCCAAGGCTTTGGCGCGCGGAAGACATCGCGGCGCCATCTGACTTTGTTCAAGGACCAGGCGCCAACCGCGGATTGCTCGCGATGGCCGCATGTTTGGACGCAAAAGAAGACTCGTTGTTCGAGAATTCTTGCGCCGTCCAACGCTTTGGGCTTCGTGATTGGATTCTTCAAGAAAGGGCAAAAAAATGGTCGCGACACCTGGTCTAATCTCTCTCGTGAACGCACCACAATATTCATCCGCCAATCTATCGGCACCTCCGGCACAAGTCCCAGCACTAATCGGCACCGTTGGTTCCGTGCCAGAGGCGCCATTGTGGATTCTCGGCGGGAGTTTCAAGGGTGTCTTCTGGTTTGCCCAGCGCCCTACAGGCCCATTGAATACTGGAGATTACTATTTCGACGTGACCCGTGGATGCATGCTCGTCACCGACGGCGCCGGGGCATGGTTCAATCCAATTTCTCCGGCGCTGCCGCCTCTTTAACGTCAGCGTTCGCTACCGGCACGCTCCTTGGCGCACGGCAACGTGCGTCTGCTCCTCATACATGCCTTTGTGAACGGTGCAGTCACCGCAAAATGCCGGTGTCACGCGATCACGTTCGCGCCGAACCTATTCGCTCGCGATTTCAACACCAAGCGGTCTTTCTTCCCCGCTCTCGATCCTTTCTCAATGCAAGGAGCATTCATGTCCGCGCTGCGCATGTTCATTCCGATTACCAAGGTCGACGCAGCGCGGCGCCTCGTCTATGGCCTCGCGACCGCCGAGACGGAAGATCGCGCGGGGGAGATTTGCGATTATGCTTCGACCAAGCCGCTCTATGAAAAATGGTCCGAGGAGATCGCGAAATCCACCGGCGGCAAGTCCTTCGGCAATCTTCGCGCCATGCATGGGCCTGTCGCGGCAGGGAAAGTGACGGCCATCACGTTCAACGACGCGGGAAAGCAGATCGAGATCTGCGCCAAAGTCGTCGACGATGCCGAATGGGCAAAGGTCGTGGAGGGGGTTTATACCGGCTTCTCGCAAGGCGGAGCCTACGAGAGACGGTGGACGGACGCCGAAGGGCTCACCCGTTACACCGCGGCGCCGAACGAAATCTCGCTCGTCGATTTGCCCTGTTTGCCGCAAGCGACCTTTGAAATGATCAAGGCCGATGGAACAAGCGAGCAGCGGCGGTTCGGCAAGGGAATGGACAACGTCGCGCGGCTGGCGAACCTCATCGAGGAATTGAACTGGTTGCAAAATGCCGCGGCATCCGAGGAGATGACCGAGCAGGACGAATCCGGGGTGCCCGGCGAATTGCGCGATCTCGTCGCACGCGCCTCGGCTATTTTGCGAACCATGGTGAGCGAGGAAACCGCGGAAGTCGCGCAAGACGGCGCTTCGCTGGCGCCGATGACGATGTTTGCCGCGCCTCTAAAAACCTCGCCTCTAAAAACTCCGCATCTTTTCAAAATCGGCGCCCGGAACAACGAAAAGGATCAAGCCAGGATCCAGCACTTGCACGATACCTCGGTTGAACTTGGAGCCGTCTGCGGAACGGAAAAAGTCATGCGAGGCGGTTTGGAAAAACGCTTCGATGTGCTTGGTGAAGCGATTGCCGATGTGCTGCGGCGCGTGAAGAACATCGAGGAGCAGCCCTTGCCTCTGCCGCTCCTGGGCCAACCGCGAGCGATCTCCAAAGCCGAGGATGCGGGCGGCGATGCTCATGATGGCGGCGGCATCGAGAAGCTGCTTGCGAACCCCGAAGCTCTGTCGGTCCTCGCCATTAAATTGGCGCAGCGCAACGGCCGTTCGCCGCTGCGATGAGCGTCTTTCCCCGGCGCCACGCTTGAATCCCGGAACGCCCAACTTTGACGATTGCCTTACGCGAGCGCGCTAGATCCGTGAAATCCTCCTGTCTCGAAGCGAGGCGGTCCGTCACGCCAAAAGGCTCTTTCCCGAAGCGTTTGCCACGAAAATCCCTTCAAACTTTCCTGCGGCTAGGAGCAAGACATGACTATGCAGACCGATGTTCAGGGCGTTCTGGACCAGATTAAGACCGCGCAGCAAAAGCCGCTCGGCGATCCCCGTTTCCAGAACCTCAGTGGGCTTGGAAAGGCCGGCACGTTTTCGGAAAGCGCGAGCGCTACTTCCGGGCTTACCTTCTACGATCTGGAACTTGGTGCAAAATTTTCTTTATCCGGTACTGACGCCATTGCGCAACATGATTCCCCGGGTTTCGGGCAAAGGCGGCATCCAGGCGGCATGGCGAGCGATCACCGCGATCAATACCACCGGCTTACGGTTCGGCGTTTCTTCGGCAAATCGAGGCGGGGTAATGGCGGTCGCCACGCATGATTATACGGCGACCTACAAGGGCATCGGCGTCGAGACGAGTGTCGATTTCGAAGCGCAATATGCCGGGCAGGGTTTCGACGATGTCCGCGCGATAGGCGCCAAGACAGGTCTCGAGGCCCTGATGCTCGGCGAAGAGGCAATGATCCTCGGCGGCTGCACATCGACGCCGCTCGGCGCCACGCCGACGCCGACGCTAACGGCTTTGACCACGGGCGGCACCCTTGCCGCGCAGACATGGTCCGTAATTTGCGCGGCGTTAACGCTTGACGGCCTTATGAATGGCAGCATCGCGGGCGGCGTGCAAGGGTCGATCACCCGCACGAACGCCGACTTATCGGTCGATACGTTCGGTGGCGGCGTGGCGAAAGTGAGCCCGAACGCGACCGTCCCGACAACGGGCACGACCGGGTCCATCACCGCGAGCGTTATGCCGGTCTCCGGTGCGCTGGGCTATGCCTGGTTTTGGGGTGCGGCGGGTTCCGAAGTGCTTGGCACGATTACGACGATTAATTCAGTGGTGCTCACCGCCACCGCGGCGGGAACCCAGTTGGCTTCTTCGCTAGGCACAAATGACAACTCCACGAATGCGCTCGCCTTCGATGGGCTCATCTATCAGGCGCGCGTCGCGGGCTCTGGGTCTTACGTTTCCACGATGGCTTCCGGGAGCGCCGGAATTGGAACGCCGCTGACTTCGGACAGCGCAGGCGGCATCGTCGAGATCGATGTTGGTCTAAAGTCCATGTGGGATAATTACCGGCTCTCTCCCGACACGATGTGGGTCAATTCCCAGGAGGCCTTGAACATTTCAAGGAAGATCCTGACGGGCTCGCAGACCGCCGCGCAGCGGTTCGTTTTCGAATCGCCGCAGGATCTGGTTGGTGGCGGCATCATGGTCCGCACTTATCTGAACCGGTTCTCGATGCAGGGCGGCAGCGTAATCGACATTAAAGTGCATCCGAACATGCCGGCGGGCACCATCCTCATGACGACGAAGATGTTGCCCTATCCGCTCGCTGGCGTTGGCAACGTCGTTCAGATCCGGACACGGCAGGATTACTACCAAATCGAGTGGCCGCTTGTTACCCGCAAATACGAATACGGGGTCTATGCCGACGAGGTTTTGCAAAACTATTTCCCGCCGTCGCTGGCATTGATCACGAATATCGGCAACGGCTGAGCATCTTGCGCGCTGTGTCGATTCCGCCGCGCGCATGATGCGGGATTTCACGGAGATAAGGCGATGGCGAATTCCGCGGCGCAATTCGACACGCTGGGGCCGGCGCCTGTTTTGATCAAGAACGCTGCCGGAACCCTATTTGGGTATGACGTTGGCAGCTCGGATGGCAGCCCGGTAATGGTTCTTCTCTATGACAAGGCGACGGCGCCGGTTTACGGCACGGATACGCCGCTCGTGAGGATTCTATTGCCGCCATTCGGGCACTCGGCGCGCGCGTCGGCAGTTGCTTTCGCGAAAGGTCTTTATCTGCTTGTCGCGACCCTGCATGGCACACAGCAGCGCAACATCAGCGGACATGTCGAATTCCTTTAGCATAAGGCTCTTTGCAGATGGTCAAATTGCGTGCTCCAGACGGCATTTCCTCGATCTTTCATGATGGCGCCGAGGTCGCAATCGGGGAAGACCGGTCCGTCGAGGTAGACGACCTTTCCGCCGAGGTGTTTAAGGTGCATGGATTCCGTCCATGGAACGGCGGCAGCAACGCGGTGCCAATCGATGCCGTGCTCCAATCGCACATCGTCTTGCGTTTGCTTGAGCGTCCCCGGCGCACCCTCGATGTGCTTCCTGCCAAAGGCCTTAAAGGCAGCTTGCCGGCAACGGACCCGGGGACCTTGATTCCGCCGGACGATACGGAAACCGGCGGCGGGCACAAACAAGACATTTCAAGTCTCAAGCGGCGGGCGCTTTTCGCTTTCCTCAGAGCGAAGGGGATCTCGGTATCCTTGCCCGTCACCAATGAAGAATTACGCGCCGCGGCACGCCGCGCATGCGAGGGCTAGCGGTTCTAATACTCTAGCAACGCCACTCGAGCGGGCCTGACTTTGATGGAGACCATGGCTGATTTCCCAAAGCTGCGTGCTCCGCACGACATCAAGTGCCTAACAACGGGGTCGTAGACAATGGCATCTCCCTTCGATCTTGTCAGCCTAACTGACCTCAAGAGCTGGCTCGATGTCGCGGCAACCGACGACGATGTTCTGCTCGCACAGCTAATCACGCAGATCAGCCGCGCCATCTTCAATGTTATCGACCGGCCCGCCATTTTGCCCTCGGCCTATACCGAGACCTATGACGGAGGCGACGAAGTTTCGATCGTGCTCCGGCAATGGCCGGTCATCGGAGTTTCCTCTCGTGGACGGTGTGGCAATCTCTGCTTCGCCGCCGCTTGTTGCGGGCGCGAGCGCTCAGATTGGCTATGTTCTAGATTCTTCCGGCACCGCCCCGCCCGGGAGCATGCAGAGGTTGTCGCTGCGCGGGTATCTTTTCACATGCGGTCTCCAGAACGTCGCGATTTCATACAGCGCAGGCTACCAGATTACGAACGAAAGCGTGGTCATTCCCACGGCGTCTCCGTATAGCGTCTCGGCGCAGGCTCCTTATGGTGATTGGGCGAGCGACGGCGGCGTCGTTTATTCGAATGGCGTTTCACTAACTGCAGTCACGGGGAATCCCGCCGCCGGGCAATACGCGGTCGCAAGTGGCGTTTACAGTTTTGCGCAACCAGATGCGGGCTCCGCGGTGCTTCTCACCTATGGCTACGTGCCGGCCGATCTCGCCTTCTGCTGCATGGATTGGGCGGCCGAGCGCTATGCCTATCGCTCGCGCATAGGTCAACATTCGAAGTCGCTCGGCGGACAGGAGACGATGGCTTTCATCGTCAAGGATATCCCCGATTTCGCGGTAAGCGCCTTGTCGCCCTATCGTCGCGTGGTGATGCCATGATCGCTGTCGAATTCGATGCGCAGGCTGTGCAGGATGCGCTGTTGGGCCAAGCAGATGCACTTCGCGGTGCTCTCGAGGCTCGAATTCAACAAAAGCTTTCCGGCGAGGTCTTAAAGACCCGTTCCGGCGCCCTTGCGGCTTCTATCGTCTCCTCGATCAAGAACGATGGATCAGATGTATCCGTCTCGATTTCCAGCATCGGCGTGCCATATGCGGCGATTCAGGAATCCGGCGGAAAGACGGCGGCCCACGATATTGTTGCGGTGAAAGCCAAGGCCTTGGCCTTCAGCATGGGAGGGGAACGGATTTTCGCAAAGAGCGTGCACCATCCCGGTTCAACTATTCCGGCGCGATCCTATCTCGGCAGCTCCCTCGCGGAGATGAGCGACGACATAGAGGCGAACTTCAAACAAGCTATCCTTGAAGCGTTGGGCCAAGGGTGACGGCCGCCGCCGCGCGGGAACTCTTCCGGCCCCTGGATAACAAACAAGCCGTTTAGGAAAGGGAAGCCGGATGGCGGTGACACCCCGCGAGAGCGCGATTGAGGCGCTCGTGAATATCGTCGCCAGTGCATATCCCTGGCAGACCGTGTGGAAACGCCAGTGGCTTTGAAGATCGCCAGGGCGGGTTTTTGGCCGGTATTTGCCATTTCCCGCCAAAAGCTGCTTCTGACCTCGCTTGCGCTTCCACGACCATCCTGAAGCAGCC
>JBAUNU010000428.1:0-4121 GCA_049579405.1 Methylocella sp. | reverse complement strand
CCGCCGCGCTGTGCGCGGCCGGTCTATGACGCCTATGGCAACCCAGTCTGCTTGGCATATTACGGCTATTGAAACCCGACACCTCCTTGCCCGCCACGCTTGGTCCCTCGCCCAACCATGGCGAGCGCAAAGGCGGCCGGACGCCAGACTCGATACTCCTGCATTACACCGGTCTGCCGACCGGAGAAGCCGCGTTGCGGCAACTTTGCAATCCGGCGACGGAAGTGTCTTCGCACTATCTTGTGTGGGAGGATGGACGTCTCTTCCAGCTCGTGCCGGAGGCGCGCCGCGCCTGGCACGCGGGCCGCGGCATTTGGGCCGGCGAGAGCGACATGAACGATATTTCGATCGGCATCGAAATCGCCAATTCTGGCTATCGGGGAGGCTCGCCGGGCTATCCGTCGCCGCAGATCGAAACCGTCATCGCGCTCTGCCGGGATATTATCGCGCGCTGGCATATCCGGCCCGAGCGGGTGCTGGCGCATTCGGACGTCTCGCACGGCCGCAAGATCGATCCCGGCGAACATTTCCCCTGGGGGCAATTGGCCAAGGCCGGAATCGGCCATTACGTGACGCCCTCCGCGATCGAGGACGGCCCGCGCCTTGAACCCGGCGCCAACGGCCCGGACGTCGAGGCCCTGCAGGCGATGCTCTCCGGCTACGGCTACGGCCTCGAGATAAGCGGTCATTATGACACCATGACCTTATCCGCGATCACCGCCTTCCAGCGCCATTTCCGGCCGGCCCGCGTCGATGGGATCGCGGATCGTTCGACCATCACGACCTTGCGGCGGCTGATCGGCGCATTGGCGAATGGTTAAACCGGAGCCGCCTGGCCCGGCCCGGCCCAGTAAAGCCGCCACCGGGATCGAGCCGTTTCCAGGCGCCCATCGATGTCCGAAGAGGCAGCCGCCCGACGATGGCATTGGCGAAAGACGCGCAGATCACGCCCATGCGACGGGCCGGAACCGCGATGCAAGGCGCGGCGGGGATCATCCCTGAGACTCGCCGGCAGTCAGCGGATTTCGTCCGCCCGCCAGCGGTGCCGCCAAGCGATCGAAGTAGAGGTAAATCACCGGCGTCGTGAAGAGCGTCAGGACCTGGCTCACGATGAGCCCGCCGACGATGGCGATGCCGAGCGGATTACGGAGCTCCGAGCCGGTGCCGGTCCCGAGCATCAATGGCAGGGCGGCGAGGATCGCGGCGAACGTCGTCATTAAAATCGGGCGAAAGCGCAGGAGACAGGCCTGGAAAATGGCCTCGCGCGGGGCCAGCCCCTCGGAGCGTTCGGCGTCGAGGGCGAAATCGATCATCATGATCGCATTCTTCTTGACGATTCCGATCAGCAAGATGATGCCGATGATTGCGATGACGTCGAGCTCATGGCCCGAGGCCATCAATGCGAGCAGCGCGCCGACGCCAGCCGAGGGCAGTGTCGAGAGGATCGTTACCGGATGGATGAAGCTCTCGTAGAGCACACCGAGAACGATATACATCGTGATGACGGCCGCGATAATCAAAAACACCTCGTTGGTTGCCGAGGCGCGAAACGCCGCGGTCGCGCCTTGAAAGGACGTGATGAAGCTGCCGGGCAGACCGATCTCTTGCTCGGCCTTTTCGATTGCGTCCACGGCGGCGCCGAGCGAGCCGCCTCGCGCGACATTGAACGAAATCGCGGTGGCCGGAAACTGCCCGAGATGCGTTATCAACAACGGCCCTTCGCGCTGGTTCACGTGGACAATCGCGGACAGCGGAACTTGCCCGTTGCTGCCGGATGCCGACGATGGCAAGTAAAACGAGGAAAGGCTGGACAGCGCGCGCTGCAAGGATGGGTCGGCTTCCATGATGACCCGGTACTGGTTCGATTGGGTATAGATGGTCGAGATGATGCGCTGGCCGAATGCATCGTAGAGTGCATTGTCGACGCTGGCCGGCGTAATCCCGAACCGGGCCGCGGTTGCCCGGTCGATGACGAGATCGACCGCCAGCCCTTGGCTCTGCATATCGCTGGCGACGTCGCTGAGCTCGGGCAGTTGCCCGAGCCGTTGCATCAGCTTTGGCATCCAGATTTTAAATGCGCCGGGATCGGGATCTTGCAAGAGAAAATGATATTGTGCGCGGCTGACACTGGAATCGATCGTGAGATCCTGAACAGGCTGCATGTAGAGCGCGACGCCAATGATCCTGGAAACCTCGTTCTGCAGGCGGCGGACGATTTCGCTCGCAGTGAGCGCCCGCTCGTCCCTGGGCTTGAGATTGATCAAAAACCGGCCGCTGTTCAGCGTCGTGTTTTCGCCGTCGACGCCGATGAACGAACTCACGTTGTCGACCGCCGGATCGCGCAAGATCGCATCGGCGAGTTGCCGCTGAAGGCCGGCCATCGCCTCGAAGGAAACGCTTTGCGGAGCTTCGGAAATCGCCTGGATCATGCCGGTATCTTGCACCGGGAAAAATCCTTTCGGGATCACGACATAGAGCACGATTGTGATGGCCAGCGTGGCGATCGCGACAAACAGGGTGAGCGGCTGGTGCCGCAGCACGACGCCGAGTGCCCGGCCGTAGCGCGCGACCAATCCGTTGAAGGCCCTCTCCGCCTTGAGATCGAAGCGGTTGCGCCGCGCCTCGGGGCGATGCCGGATCAGGCGCGCGCAAAGCATGGGCACGAGGGTGAGCGAAACGATCGCCGAAATCACGATCGTGACCGCGAGCGTGATCGCAAACTCGTGGAACAGACGGCCGACCACTTCGCCCATGAACAAAAGCGGGATAAGCACCGCAATAAGAGAAACGGTCAACGAAATTATGGTGAAACCGATCTGCTCCGAACCTTTGAGCGCGGCCTGCAAGGGCGGATCGCCGGCTTCGACGTAGCGGGCAATGTTCTCGATCATCACGATCGCGTCGTCGACAACGAACCCCGTCGAGATCGTCAGCGCCATCAGCGAAAGGTTGTCGAGGCTGAAACCCATCAGGTACATTGCGACAAAGGTGCCGACCAGCGACAAGGGCACCGAAAGGCTGGGGATGATGGTCGCCGGAAGCGTCCGCAGAAATAAAAAGATCACGAGGACGACAAGCGCCACCGCCAGCCCCAGTTCGAACTCGACGTCGGCCACGGACGCGCGAATGGTCGTCGTGCGGTCGCTGAGCACGTTGACGTTAACAGCGGGCGGGAGGTTCGCCACGATCGCCGGCAGCAGGCGTTTGATCGTGTTGACGACCTCGATCACATTCGCCCCTGGCTGGCGGCGGATGCTGAGGATTATGGCCGGGGTCGTATTGTCCAGGGCGCCAAGCTTCGTATTTTCAGGGCCAGGGCCGACGCTGGCGACGTCCGAGAGGCGCACTGGTCCGCCATTGCGGTAGGCGATCACGAGCGTGCCGTAGCCGGCGGCGCTGGTGATTTGGTCGTTGGCGTTGATCGTCGAGGCTTGTGCCGGGCCGTCGAAACTCCCCTTCGGCGCATTGACGTTGGCATTGGCAATCGTGGTGCGAAGATCGTCGATATTGAGACCATAGGCGGCGAGTGCGGCGGGATTGAATTTGATCCGCACGGCCGGCCTTTGGCCGCCGCCGATGCTCACCAGTCCGACGCCCGGCTGTTGCGAAAGCTTTTGCGCGAGCCGAGTCTCGCTGATGTCCTCGAGTTCAGTCAGCGGCAACGTCTTGGAGGTGACCGCGAGAGTCATGACCGGCGCGTCGGCCGGGTTCACCTTGGCATAGACCGGCGGCGTCGGAAGGCCGCTCGGCAGCAAATTGTTGGCGGCATTGATCGCGGCCTGAACTTCCTGCTCGGCGACATCGAGACTTAGGCTCAGGCTGAACTGCAACGTGATGACCGAAGCGCCGGCCGAGCTTGACGACGTCATCTGGTTGAGGCCGGGCATTTCCCCTAGTTGCCGCTCGAGCGGCGCCGTCACCGAAGACGTCATCACCTCGGGGCTTGCGCCGGGAAGAAACGTTTGCACCTCAATCGTCGGATAGTCCACTTCCGGGAGAGCGGAGAGCGGCAGGAACTTGTAGGCAACGCCGCCGGCGAGCATGATCGCCGCCATGAAAAGCGTGGTCGCGACCGGGCGCAAAATGAAAATGCGCGATGGATTCATCGGCCGGCCCTAGCG
>JBAUNU010000427.1:0-2390 GCA_049579405.1 Methylocella sp. | reverse complement strand
CGATGAGCCCGCCCTGCGACGTGCCGGCGACGGATATCGCCGCCCCGGCCACGCTGCCCAACGTGACCGCAGCCCTGCAAAAGGGCGAGAAAGTGCGTATTCTTGCGATCGGCTCATCCTCGACGCTCGGGTACGGGGCCTCGTCGAAGGGCATGAGCTATCCCTCGCAGCTCGAATCGATCCTCGAACATGCCCTCAAGGGCGTCGATGTCGTGATCCTCAACCGCGGGGTCTCCGGAGAAATGGCGGAGGACACGGCGGAGCGAATCCGAAGCGAGGTCGCGCTCAGGAATCCGGACCTCGTTCTTTGGCAGTTGGGAACCAATGACGCGCTTGCCCGGGTCCCGCCCCAGGATTTCGAGGCCACCGTGCGTTCGACGATCCGCTGGCTGAAGGAGAACCGGATCGACGTTGTGCTCGTCGGGGTGCAATATACTGTCCGCCTCGCCCGGGACGCAAATTACGCCGCGATACGCGACAGCCTGCAGAAAATCGCCGCCGAGGAAAATATTCTTTACGTCCGCCGTTATGATGCAATGCGGTTCATCGCCCAGAACAGGGCCAATTTGCAGTTGATGGCAGGCGATAATTTTCATCTTAACGATCTCGGCTATCAGTGCATGGCGGAACACATAGCGCACGCCCTGATCGTCAGTCTTTTCGTCAAGCGCGTGCGGCCCGTCCACAATTAATTCGGTTTCGCTCACGTCACTTCGAACCATGTGGCCATTCCGCTGGCCTGGCGCCCCGCCATCAAACATTCGATCGCCCATTTGCCAGCATTATCGGCGACGAAGGCGGCATGCTTGGTCTTGCCTTCGGGAACAAGGACGGCATCGCGCCAATAGGGCTCCCAGCCATCGTCGAGATCGTGCAGGAGCCGCATCGCGTGCCCATGCACATGCATTTGCTGCACGAAGGCAGTATGGTTCACAAAACCGAGCGTCACCGGGGTACCGCGCTTGACCGAAAACAACGGCGCCCGTGCAAATCCGGTGAGTGCCTTCCCATTTAGCTTCCAATATAAGGGGCGATCTTGCGGCGCCGCCGGGATCGGCCCGGTCCCCATGCCGGCGATGGCCTCGATCAAAATATCGACTTTACGCGACGCCTGTAGCTTGATCTCGCTAGGCAGTAGCGGATTTTGCGGCAGCGAGGCGGCCGGCGGCAAGGGAGAGCGCTTTTCTCCCGCGGTCTTGAAGGCGAGAAGAACACGGTCTCGCTCATTGTTTCCAAGCAGCGTCACATTCGCATCCGCGCCAGCGTCCGCGGGAAGATCGAGCATGACGTCGAAACGCGCGCCAGGTCCAAGCGGGATCGTCTGCCGGACAGGCTCGAAGGCTTCGCACGGCTGGCCATCGACCGCGAGGATCAAGGGTCTGACCCCGCTGAATGCGATCAGCATCAGCCGCGTATCGACGGCGCTCAGGATGCGCAGCCGCAAACGCGATGAAGGCGGCAGGGTTTCCTCGACTGGAACAGGGCGCGAGTTGAGGGTGACGAGCGGCCCGATGCGGCCCGTCCCCGCGGCGTCCGTGGCGGCGTTGAAACCGGCGAGCTGGCCTTTGTCGTCGAGCTTCCAATCGGCGAGAACGACAAGCATGTCGCGGTCGGCCGCGGGTGGCTCCGGCTCGTCGACGATCAAGACGCCGTAAAGCCCGCGGTCGAGCTGCTCGCCGATGAACGGCAACGCGTGCGGATGATACCAATAAAGCCCGCTGTCGGGAGGGGTAAAACGGTAATCGAAGGAGCCGCCTGGCTGGACCGGCTCTTGCGTCAGGCCGGCGACGCCGTCCATCCCATTGACGATCCGCACGCCATGCCAGTTGAGGCTTGCCGGCTGGGCGAGCTTGTTGACGAGCCTAACTTTGACCTCCTCGCCTTTTTTGAGGCGCAGGAGCGGCCCGGGCACCTCCCCATTGTAGCTCCACACCGCGGTTGGAGACGCAGGTTCGGGCAGAAGGCTCAAATTGCCCTCCCGCGCTTCAAGGACATGGAAACCGTCCTGCGGGGTGGGCAGCTCCGCCCGCGCGGGCAACGCCAAAACGCTGGCCAGCGTATGCCCGAGAAATAGACGGCGGCTGATCGTTCCGCGCGGCGGCATCAAAAATCCCGCGATTTCCGAGAGGGCTCGACAGCGGCCAAGGTGAAAGCCGCGAGACGAGATGTGATTTTAGATCCAGCGCCGGACCTTGGCTTTGTAGCGCAAATATTTGTCGCCAAATTTTTGTTCGAGATAGCCCTCTTCCGGCTCGATCACGCCTTTTTGCAACGTCGCCGCAAGCCCGGCGGAGAGGAGAAAAATCCACAAGGAATTGACGATGCAGCCGATGCCGATATTGAGCAAGATCATGCCGACATACAAGGGATTGCGGCTCACGCCGTATAGA
>JBAUNU010000426.1:0-8565 GCA_049579405.1 Methylocella sp. | reverse complement strand
TCGATGAATACCGCAATGCTGGATTTCATCCAGGGCGGCAAGGCCAAGACGCCATAGCGCTTGGGGGGCTTTGCGAGCAAAGGAGTGCACGGAGTTTAGCGGCGGTTGGCGCCGGTGGCGTTTTTTGATTGGAAGCCGCCATCCCGTTGACATCGAGGCAGGCGGCGGTTAACCACCGTGATCCAGGTCCTCTTGCCGCCCAGCCGCCGCCGTTCTGGTGGCCCTTTGCGGCGACTTCCCATTATTATGAAACTCAGTACCGCGAAGTTCGCCATAGGTCAGGTGGTCAGGCACCGCAAATATCCCTTCCGGGGGATCATCTATGACGTGGACCCGGTCTTCGCGAATACAGAGGCATGGTGGCAAGCGATCCCCGAAGAGGTCCGGCCGCGCAAGGATCAGCCTTTCTATCATCTCTTCGCGGAAAACGCCGAAACCGAGTATATCGCCTATATCTCGGAGCAAAACCTCATACCCGATCCATCGGGCGATCCTCTTCGCCATCCGCAAGCGGACGAGATGTTCGTGCGCGCGCGCGACGGCGCCTACAAAATCAAGACGGCACGCCTAAACTGAAAAACTCCTGCCCGCCGCTCGCGGAACCGCTCACGCGCTGGGCCGAGCCGGGCGCTGCCCTGCGCGGTGGCGTCTTCAACCACCATCTTCTTCGCCTTGTCCCGTGTCGCGAGGCTCCTCATCGTCGCCGCGAGGAGAATCCTCCTCGGTGATCCGCTCGACGGCGACGACCTGCTCGGCGGCGTCGGTATCGAAGACGATGACTCCCTGGGTCCCGCGTCCGGCAACCCGAATGCCATCGACCGGACAGCGGATCAATTGGCCGCCGTTTGTCACCAGCACGATCTCATCGCCATCCTCGACCGGCATCGAGGCAATGAGCTTGCCGTTTCTTTGGTTGACGGCCATCGCGACGATGCCTTTGCCGCCGCGTCCAGTAATGCGATATTCGTAAGACGAGGTCCTCTTGCCGTAGCCATTCGCGGAAACGGTCAAAATGATTTGCTCGGCGGCGGACATTTCAGCATAGCGGTCCGGTCCGAGGTTCGGCGCCACGGGCGTTTCCTCAACTCCCCCTTCCTCGCCAGCCGCTTCGCCAATGGCCTCGGGCGAAACGTCGCCGGCAACCGCGCGGCGCATCTTGAGATAAGCGAGACGCTCGCCGCTGTCGGCCTCGATATGACGTAAAATGGCAAGCGAGATCACCTTCTCGCCTGGCCCGAGCGCGATGCCGCGCACGCCCATGGAATCGCGGCCCTTGAAGACCCGCACCTCGGTCACCGGAAAACGGATGCATTGGCCATTGGCGGTCGTCAAAAGAACATCGTCCGCCTCGCTGCAAATCTGCACATCGACGATTCCCTCGCCCTCGTCGAGCCGCATCGCGATTTTGCCGGCGCGGTTGACTTGGGCGAAATCGGAAAGCTTGTTGCGCCGCACGCTGCCGTTTGTGGTCGCGAACATGACATCGAGGGTGGCCCACGCCGCCTCGTCCTCCGGCAATGGCATGATCGTGGTGATCCGTTCGCCTTCGTCGAGCGGCAGCATATTGATCAGCGCCTTTCCGCGCGCGTGCGGCGCCGAAAGAGGCAACCGCCAGACTTTTTCCTTGTAGACGTGACCGCGCGAGGAGAAGAACAGCACCGGCGCATGGGTCGAGGCGACAAATAGCCTCGCGACGAAATCCTCGTCGCGCGTCTGCATTCCCGCACGGCCCTTGCCGCCGCGTCTTTGCGCGCGATAGGTGGCGAGCGGCACCCTTTTGACATAGCCAAGGTGCGACACCGTAACGACCATGTCCTCGCGCTGAATGAGATCCTCGTCCTCGACGCCAGGGGCATCGTCGAGAATGACGGTCCGGCGCGGGGTGGCATGGGCGGTTTTCACCGCGAGCATTTCATCCTTGATCATGGAAAAGAGCCGGGCGCGCGAACGCAATATGTTGAGATAATCGGCGATCTCGACACTGAGCTTGTTCAGAGCCTCGGCGATTTCGTCGCGGCCAAGCGCGGTCAGGCGTTGCAGCCTGAGTTCGAGAATGGCCTTCGCCTGCGCTTCCGAAAGCTGGCAATTGCCATCCTCGGAGAGCACATGACGCGGGTCTGCGATCAGGGTGATCAAAGGCGCCATGTCGCGCGCGGGCCACGCTCCCCCCATCAAGGCCGCGCGGGCAGTGGCCGGGTCAGGCGACGTGCGGATCAGGCGGATGAACTCGTCAATGTTGGCGAGCGCGATGGCCAGGCCAACCTGCACATGCGCGGCGTCGCGCGCCTTGGCGAGGAGGTGCTTGGTGCGCCTTGTGACGACCTCCTCGCGAAAATCGATGAACGCGGCCAGGAAATCCTTGAGCGTCAGGACCTCGGGCCGGCCGCCATTCAAGGCGATCATGTTGCAGGCAAAGCTCGATTGCAGCGCGGTGAAGCGCCAGAGCTGGTTCAACACCACATCGGCGAGGGCGTCCCGCTTAAGTTCGATGACAATGCGCATGCCGTCGCGATCGGATTCATCGCGCAAATCCGAGATGCCTTCGACGCGTTTCTCGCGAACCAGCTCGGCGATCTTCTCGATCAAGGTGGCTTTGTTGATCTGATAGGGAATCTCGGTGACGATGAGGGCTTCGCGCTCCTTGCGGATTTCCTCCACTTCGACCTTCGCCCGGGTCAGCACCGAGCCGCGCCCGGACATATAGGCGACGCGGATGCCGGCCCGCCCCAAGATGCTGCCGCCGGTCGGGAAGTCCGGGCCGGGGACGATCGTCATCAAATCCTCGATCGCCATCTCGGGACGGTCGATCATGGCGATCGCGGCATCGATCACCTCGCCGAGATTATGCGGCGGGATATTGGTCGCCATGCCAACCGCGATGCCGCCGGCGCCATTGACGAGGAGATTGGGGTATTTGGCCGGAAGCACGGTTGGCTCGCGCTCGCGTCCATCGTAATTCGGCTGAAAATCGACCGTCGCGTTGTCGAGATCGTCGAGGAGCGGCATGGCGGCGGGCGCGAGCCGCACTTCGGTATAGCGTTCGGCGGCGGGCGGATCCCCGTCGACGGAGCCGAAATTGCCTTGCCCATCGATCAACGGCAGACGCATCGAGAAGGGCTGCGCCATCCGCACCAGCGCGTCATAGATCGCGAGATTTCCGTGCGGATGATATTTGCCCATCGTATCGCCGGTGACGCGCGCCGATTTGTTGTAGGAGCGGTCCGGCGTGTAATTGTTCTCGCGCATCGAATAGAGAATGCGCCGGTGCACCGGCTTCAGCCCGTCGCGCACGTCGGGCAGCGCCCGGCTCACGATGACGCTCATCGCGTAATCGAGGTAGCTGCGCCGCATCTCGTCGGCAATCGAAACCGGCCGGACGCCGGAGCCGGGCGGGGGCGTGTTGTTATCCGTAGGGGCCAAGGAATGCTAACTCAGAGGGGAGGATCGCTGGAAACGGCAACACCGGAATTCCAACGAGACCAACAAAAACAAATTTTTAATCGGACATCGCGAAAGCCCCCAGCAGGTTCCGGGCCGGGTAAGCGGAAAAACAGTTCCGGCCGCACGAACGGCCAAAACAGCGTTCAAAACGGGATGTCGTCGTCGATGATGTCCGCCGCGCGGCTCGGGCCGGTGGCGGCGGGAGCGCGGTCCGCCGGCTCCATCGGCGACGCGCGGCCGAAGGAATTATTGGACGCCTCGAAGGCACCGCCGGCGTCGCCGCGGCCGCGGCTGTCCAGAAGGGTCAGCTCGCCGCGAAAGCGGGTCAGCACCACCTCCGTCGTCTTGCGCTGATTGCCGTCGCGATCGGCATATTCGCGCGTCTGCAATTGCCCTTCGAGATAGACCTTCGTGCCCTTCTTGCAATATTGCTCGGCGATCCTGCCCAAATTTTCGTTGAAGATCACGATATTATGCCATTCGGTCCGCTCCTTGCGCTCGCCGGAGGCCTTGTCGCGCCAGGACTCGGATGTGGCGAGAGAGAAGCTAACGATAGGATCGCCGGCGCCCGTTCGCCGCACCTCCGGATCGCGGCCGAGATTACCGACGAGAATGACCTTGTTCACGCTCCCAGCCATGTCTGTCTCTCCCCTAATGCCAAACGGCGAAAATGCTGCGGACGGCGAACGGCTCCTTTGTCGCATACCCGCGGCGCCCATCGCGCGGCTCGCGGGATTTGTCCACGACATCCCGGAGACTTAAACGCCTTTTTGTTCTAGCACCGTGCCGGGCCCGCGCAAGCCACCCGCGAAAAGCCGCCCGATTGACGGCGCCGCAAACATGCCCCGCTTTCGCTACCACGACCTATAAACGGCTGTCATAAAATAAATTACGATATTTCTTATTAAACCCGTTTACAAGCGCGCCGGTGTATGCGAACATAATAGCAACATTTGGCGAACATAAGGGACCGCAAAAATGCAAAAGCCAACATCGTTAGCGCGCCGGCTAAGCCGTGTTTCGGCGGCGGAAAAAACCTCGAAACCTATTGAAATCATGGAGATTGTCGAGGGCGCGCAATGCACCGCGGCCTACATTGCGCAACTAACCGGAGAGCTCGCGACCCTCGCCAACGGAGCGCGCTTCGCCAATTTGGCCCTTCTTCTCGCCCGCGCCCAGCTCGAAGCCGAGCTTTGGTCGTGTCAAGGCAATTGAAGACCGGGTAATGGCACAGTTTGAAATCTCGCGAAGGTGCGACGAAGCGAGCGCGAAAGCGGCAACGGATGCGCCGACGCCTGGAGAAGGCCGGCGAGCAAGCCGTTAACTCTTGAATATTTCAGCTGGATCTTTTTCTGGAATCTAGCCACCCTTTAGCGATTCGCATACTGAAGGCTCGGTCTCTATGCTCCAGCGCATCACTCCTTCAGGCGCTAATCATGTTGTGATGGCGCACGGTTCAAACTCAGGCTTCATGGCCAAATTACAGAGCAAAACAATTAAGCTTATTGTTACCTCTCCGCCCTACAATATAGGAAAAACTTACGAACGCCGGATCGCCATGGACCGATATGTTGATGAGCAGCGTTCAGTCATATCGGAATGCGTACGGTTGCTGCATCCTAATGGCTCTATATGTTGGCAGGTTGGCAATCACGTCCAAAACGGCGAAATTTTTCCACTCGATATTGTGCTGTATCCAATCTTCGCCAAGTTCGGATTGAAGCTGAGGAACAGAATCATTTGGCATTTTGAGCATGGCCTGCATTGCTCAAAGCGCCTTTCTGGGCGGTATGAGACGGTGCTGTGGTTTACCAACGGCGACAATTACACCTTCAATATCGATCCTATCCGCGTCCCCTCAAAGTATCCTGGGAAAAAGTACTTCAAGGGTCCGAAGGCTGGACAATTATCCTGCAACCCGTTGGGAAAAAATCCGGGCGACGTTTGGATATTCCCGAATGTTAAAAACAACCACAGTGAAAAGACTATTCACCCTTGTCAGTTCCCCGTTGAGTTAGTAGAGCGCTTAGTCCTCGCCCTCACTGATCAAGATGACAAGGTATTTGATCCTTACATGGGCGTCGGCTCAACGATTATCGGGGCGCTCAAGCACGGCCGCGCCGGTCTCGGTTGTGATACCGTTGAAAAGTACGTTGATATCGCCTGGGATCGCGTAAGGCAATTACAAACGGGAATCCTCAAGATGCGGCCAATGGATCGGCCGGTTTATGATCCTGCGAAACCGTTTGGTGGCCAGAATGGCGCGGGCAGGTGAAGATTGAAACGTATTATTCGCATCTTAATGGCCTGGAGTTTCTCTTGGTTCATAAGCCCAAACTTTGGAAGGAAATACACCGTGTTATTGCCGACGCTGATGCCACAATCTGTCAGACAAAAGTCTCCAAAGAAATTCGGACATCGGGGAAGTTGCTGTTTTCTCCTAAAGCCATGAACAGGGCAATTCGCTCTGGGTTTGCTCACCACAACTGGAATGAACAGACGCCAAACTAATCCGCAAGACAATGTTAATGGGTGCGCCCCAACAAAGAGCTGAAATAGAACGCTGGTCTTACGCCCCTCCCGTCCTACAACAACCAGACAGACTTTGTCAAAGAAAGAGTGGCCGTCGAGGTTCAATTCGGCAAATACGCTTTCATTGCCTATGATCTTTTCGTCAAACATCTGGCCTTCCTCGTTGGCGACGTCATTGATGTGGGAGTTTAAATTCTGCCCATGAAAAAATTGCAGCAGCAAATGTCATCTGGCGTTGGTTATTACGAGGGGGAACTCTACTACTTGATCCGTGAAGGACGGGGCGTCCCCGCCGTCCCGTTAATTCTGATAGGCGTAGTTCCGTAGGAGCATATAACTCCCTTTATTTACAAGTCGAACATCGTCTGGCATAAAATCCGGAAGGATGGCGGCCCCGATGGCCGCGGCGTCGGGTTTCATTTCCGGAATTTCACAGAGCTGGTTCTATTCGGGAGTTCGCGCCGCGGTCCGGTGAACCGCATCGTCGTTCAATTCTCCCTCCGGCGATTATCCCGCATGGTTGGGCAGCGTCTTGAGTGCGCCATCATCAAAGCCTGGCTCGACGGCGATAAAACCTCGCCCATGCACTGGGGCTGCTGTCTCGGCCATGAGTTCAATCAAAGCGACTGGATGGATGAATTCGTCCCTAAAGCACGGATAGTGCTGCGGATCGAAAATGCGGCGTAACCATCCGAGAACCACCATATGCCGCACGGAATTCTTAAGGTCCGGATGATAGGTTACCCAGATGTCGTAGAAGTGGCTAATTCCAAGTTCCACGGGAACCAAACGTGCGCCCAAAGCGAGAGCATAGGTCGGCAGAAATCCGACTCCGGCACCCCGCTCAACGGCATAGAGCAAAGCCGAGCTGGCATTGGTCCGGATGCCGACCGCTCCTTCAACATTGTGCAATTTCAGTCCCTCGCTAAAGACAGTTTGCTCAAGCTGCGGGGAGACTTGCTCCAACAGGCGATGATGACGAAGATCGTGCAACGATGCCGGCAGGCCGAACAGCCGCTGATAGCTTTCGGCGACGAATGGAAAGACGTGCAGACGGCCTAGGCGTGCTGCGATCATGTCCGGGTGAGACGGCCGCTTGAATTGAATTGAAATGTCGGCCTGCAAACGGGAAACATCCGTTAATTCCATGGTGCAGTTCAGTTCGAATGTGAGCATCCGGTTAGCGTACTGGAACTCGACGAGTTTGGGCATTAACCAATAAGTGCCTAGGCCCTCGGTGATTGCAACGCGCACCACGCCGCGTACCCGCTCATCGAGGGTTTTGGTGCGGCGAATGATATCGAGGCTGCAACGTTCCATGGCGCGCACGTCGGCCGCGAGCAAGTTACCGTCATCGGTCAGCGTCACGCCAGCGTTCAGGCGATTAAACAGACGCTGTCCAATCGCGGATTCCAACCGGTCGATTCGCCGCGCCACGGTCGCTGCATCAATTGCCAAGCTTTTGCCTGCGCGCCGAAAGCTTCCGCTGTCCGCACAGGCTAGGAAGAGGCGGAGGTAATCCCACGGCACCGAGCGGGATGCGTCCGCACCCTCCCGCTGCACGGCCGCAATACCCTGGCGGGGATTTTCCGGCATATCGATCTCCAAAATAATGCTAATATTCGTAAGACAATATCGCACAAATTCTCACCGGTGGGAAATGGGGCTTTCGAGACTCGAGGCGCCCAAACGGCGCAAACCCCAGTCTCGTTTGCCTGCCTTTGGCCTGGCGGTACGCGGTTCGAATTGCCGACGACAGAGAGCTTCCGGAACTTGCGGCGTGGGGCAGCCTGGGTCAGGCACCGCACGCGGGCCCGCGCATGGCTGCAAGGCCCACAGCGCCGTCATCCCAAAAGGGCGCGGCCACTCCGGCCAGCGAGGCCGGCGTCTCGATCGCCCCCGCGATCATCCCTGATCGGCCGGGCGAGGTCCATGCGGACTCGGAAAGGCGGTCGAAGCCGCGGACGGAACGCCAAACTTTCGCACAAACGTCATCGCCGTCTCCCGGCGAGAAGCGCATAACCGCCCGCTGCGCCCCATCCGCGCCACCCAAGCCATTGCCCCGGCCAAATCAGCCCGCGCACACAGGTCTCGAAACATTTTGGACGATTGATGCCGGGGCAAAAATACATGCCCCAGGCGCGGCGAGGTACGAAGCGGGGATTTGGAGCGAGCGAAATAGTGCGATAGTATTTCGGTTAGGGCGAGATTTTTTTGAAACAGGTTTTTACAACATGTCGATGGACCACGCAAAAGCGATAAATTATCCGGCGCTAAATGGCGCTGGCGCCCGGAAACAAAGTATTCGTCGGGCAGAGGTCAGGATCGCGCGCGGCTTCGACGATCTTTTGATGGTTTATTCGGTCCGCTCTGCCGTTTATATCGCGGAACAGGAGTGTCCCTTCGCGGAAGAATTCGACGGTAATGATCATTGCGCTACTCATTTTATCGGGTTTATCAAGGGAGAACCGGCAGGATGCATCAGGGCGCGATTTTTCCACGACTTTGTGAAATTGGAACGGTTAGCTGTATTGAAACGATTCCGGAAGTCGACCCTCGCTTATGAACTAGTCCGCTCCGGCATCGATCTGG
>JBAUNU010000425.1:0-6275 GCA_049579405.1 Methylocella sp. | reverse complement strand
ATTTGCGGCCGCGAGGACGGCGCGCCGCCCCCGGTCGATCTCGCGGCGGAAAGGCGCAATGGCGATTTTGTGCGACGCCTCATCGAAAGCCGGGCGGTGACCGCCGTGCACGACGTCTCGGATGGCGGTTTGGCGGTGGCGCTCGCCGATATGGCGATGGCGGGCGGGATTGGCGTTTCGATCGAGGTTTCGCCGCCGCTCCCGGAGCTTGGCTTTCTCTTCGGCGAGGATCAGGCACGGTATATCGTCGCCACGGTGCCGGAAAACGCGGAGGCGATCCGGGATAGGGCGGAAACCGCGGGCGTAGTCTGTGAAATCATCGGCGTGACCGGCCAGGGTACGTTGACCCTTGGCTCTGGGGCCGCCATATTGCTAAATGAGCTGGTGCGGGTCCACGAAGGGTGGCTTCCGGGCTACATGGACGGCGCCGATCCTTGACGAGGAAAAGACAAGAAGGACAACGAGGAAAGTTGACGCGATGCCCATGCCATCATCTGAAATCGAGCGCCTGATCAAGCAAGGTATTCCGGACGCCAAGGTCGAAATCACCGATCTTGCCGGCGACAGCAACCATTATGCGGCGGTCGTCGTTTCCTCAAAATTCGCCGGCAAATCCAAGCTCCAGCAACATCAGCTTGTCTACCAAGCGCTCGGCGGCGCCATGGGCGGCGAACTGCATGCGCTGCAGCTTCAAACCCTTGCGCCGAAGTAAGCTTCCGCATCTTCCACAACGAAGACCCTCATCCGAAAGGACCCGGCAATGCCAATCAAGAATGAAATTCAGTCGACGATCGACAACAACGATGTTGTCTTGTTCATGAAAGGAACGCCGGACTTTCCGCAATGCGGGTTTTCCGGACAGGTTGTCCAGATCCTGAAGTATCTGGACGTTTCATATAAGCCGGTGGATTGCCTTGCCAGCGAAGAGATTCGCCAGGGGATCAAGGAATTCTCGGACTGGCCAACGATCCCCCAGCTTTACGTCAAGCGCGAATTCATCGGCGGCTGCGACATTGTCCGGGAAATGTTTCAATCGGGCGAGCTCGCGGCGCATTTGGCGGCCAAGGGGATCGCCTGCAAGCAGTCGGCCAAGGCATGAGCTTTGCGGTTTCGGAAACCCGTCAGATTCCGCGCCCCGATCGTATCAAAATGTTTGGCGTGAAGGGCGGCGATCGCGGTCAAGACAGTGGCGCAAGCAACTCGCGCGAGCTTTGATCGCATTGTTTTTGGCTGTTTTCGAGAAAGCTCAGCCACCCTTTCCGCGCGGCTCTCCGCGAAGTTGACCAATCCTGAATGGCGTTCAACAGCGCCAGCGCATCCTCCGAATCCCATTGCGCCGGCCCGGCCATGGTGCCGATTTCGCAGCCATCCTTGCCGATGAGAATCGTTGTCGGCAGCCCCAAAACCTTGCCCGCCTGCTTCAAGGTTTGAAAAGCCGCCGCCGTGCTGTCGGTATAAAGCTTGAGATTCTTGACGCCGATCTCGTGCAAGAAAGCCTTCGGCCGGTCGAGCCGCGCGGTATCGATATTCACCGCCACCACCACGAAGTCCTTCGAGCCGAACGTGCCTTGAAGCCGATCGAGGGCGGGCATTTCCTGACGGCAGGGCAGGCACCATGTCGCCCAAAGGTTGAGCAGGACCGTCCGTCCCCTAAAATCCGCCACACTCGCTTTCGTCCCTTCCGCCGTGTCGAAAGCGAGCTCCGGAAGCGGCTTCGGCCGTGGCGCAAGGGTCAAGGCGGCGATCTCGCCATGCACCAGCGGTTTTAGCCGCGCCGCCAACTCCGCCGCACCGGGACATGCAGAGGTCACGGCGGCCTCCTTGCCGCCCGGTGTCTTGATCCCGTATAGGACGATACCCAGCGCCAAACACGCCAAGGCCGCCGCCGCGAACGCGACCCCGCGCGAAACGAGCGGCGCGCGCTCCTTTTTGGAATCATTTTGGGTCATGGGGACATTGGTTTTTTGAAGAGCGCGAAAAGATGACCAGCAAAATGTGGGGCGGCCGGTTCGCGCGCGGCCCCGGCGCCATCACAGAAGAAATCAATACCTCGATCGGCTTCGATTTTCGGCTCGCCCGCCACGATATAGAAGGTTCCAAGGCGCACGCCGCCATGCTCGGGCAAACCGGGATATTGGAGCGCGCGGACGCGCAAGCGATCAGCAATGGCTTAGACGAGATCGCGCGCGAAATCGAGGCTGGATCGTTCAATTTTTCGCGCGCGCTCGAAGATATTCATATGAACATCGAGGCAAGGCTTACGGAGTTGATCGGACCAACGGCAGGGAAGCTGCACACGGCGCGCTCGCGCAACGATCAGGTTGCGCTCGATTTCCGCCTCTGGGTTCGCGACACCATCGACGCGCTCGATCAACAGTTGCGCGGCCTGCAATGGGCGCTTGCCGAAAAGGCGCTCGCCCATGCGGCCAGCGTGATGCCGGGGTTTACCCATCTGCAACCGGCGCAGCCTGTCACCTTCGGTCATCATCTCTTGGCCTATGTGGAGATGTTTGCGCGGGACCGTTCGAGACTGCGCGACGCCCGCTCTAGGCTCAATGAATCGCCGCTCGGCGCCGCGGCGCTGGCCGGAACCTCGTTTCCGATCGACCGGGCGATGACCGCGAAAGCGCTCGGGTTCGACCGGCCGACAGCAAATTCGCTCGACAGCGTGGCCGATCGCGATTTCGTGCTCGAAACCTTGAGCGCCGCCGCGATCTGCGCCATCCATCTGTCCCGGTTCGCCGAGGAGATCGTGCTCTGGGCAACGCCGCAATTCGGATTTGCCTTTTTGTCGGATGCGTTTTCGACCGGCTCATCAATCATGCCTCAAAAGCGCAATCCCGACGCGGCGGAACTCATCCGGGCCAAGGGCGGCCGGATCGCCGGCGCGCTCCACGCCCTGCTTATCGTGATGAAGGGGCTGCCGCTCGCCTATTCGAAGGATTTGCAGGAAGACAAGGAAGGCACTTTCGACGCCCTGCATTCGCTTTCGCTGTGCCTCGCCGTCATGACTGGAATGGTTGGCGATCTTGCGCCCGATCTCGATCGCATGAAGGCCGCCGCGGGCTTGGGCCATGCCACCGCAACCGATCTCGCCGATTGGCTGGTGCGCACGCTGAAACTTCCGTTCCGCGAGGCGCATCACATCACCGGCCGCCTCGTTGCCATCGCCGCCGCGCAGAAAAAGGGCCTTGAAGAGCTGTCTCTCGCCGAAATGCGGGCGGTCGAGCCGCGAATCAGCCAGGAGGTTTTCGCGGTTCTGGATGTCGAGAACTCGGTACGCAGCCGGACCAGTTTTGGCGGCACCGCGCCCAAATGCGTGCGCGCGCAGGCCCGGCTGTGGCTGAGGCGGCTCAAAAAGTAGGGGCAACAAGCGGGAGCTGTCCACACACCCGCCCCTTGCTCATTGCATCGCGCTCTACGATCTTGTGCCAGCCGCGGGCGAGCCCGCCAGCGGCAGCAGCCAGGTTTTCGCGGGTCAAACGGATGGACAACACGCGAACTAATCGAGGTTGGAATGGATCATTGCCGTCGCCGGTGACGGAGGCCATAGCGGCTGCGAAGCATCGCAGCAGGATTTCCTCAAGCTCGAACTGCCCGGGGGCATAGGCTGGAGCCGAAATGCATCGCTTCCGCCGGCTCATCCCAAGCCATCAGGCAAACCCGTTTGCAAGCAGGAGGGAGCGAGAAATGACCGAAGGAATTGCGCGGCGCGCTCCTGCGCCACGGCGCCAGGACTATGCTCTCGTGGACGGCTCGCGAGGGCCGCGCCGTGATTTCAGGATCACGGTCGGCCTGCGCGAGGGTTGGGATGACGAGGGGCGGGTCTACGACGTTTCCGAGGCGGTACGCACGGCGCGGGCCTGGATGAGCCGCCGGGTGGGCGCCAGCCTGCCGGCGCTTTCCGGCATGTTCACCCGCGCCGAGGTGACCTATGCCTGGCCCCGTCCGGACGGCTCGGCCGGCTCCGACCGGGAACCGGTGGCGGTCTTCACCGGAGAGGCGGTGCATGCCTATCTGGGTCATCTGCCCGACCAGGAGATCGAGGCGATGCTGAACGAACTCGCGGTCGAACTCGGCGCCGCCCTGGGGCAGGAACGGCTCTATGTGGCGTTTTGCGACCGGACCTGGATTCTCGATGCCGGCGAGCGCGAAGGTTAGCGGCGGCCCCGCGTCACCTTTCGCGTGACTCCAAATCATTCAATGTGCGCGGTGCCACGGTTGTCTATTTGCCAAAAACCAGCCCCAACGCCTCGGCAGGGATCGGACGCCTGCCAAGGCAGAGAACGGCGGTCGCTGCACGGACAGCCTTGTCCAGGATTTCGATTGGTTGCCCATTTCGATCGAACCTGACCGCCTGATCCGGGGAATAATTGATCACAAACCCGATAGGTTTGCCAAACGCGGGGATCCCCTCCGGAAGGCGATCGAGCACCCGCCGCACAAAACTCACCGGCCGTTGAGTTAGGTCAAGGTCGATGCGAAGGAGTTTCTCGACGCCGATGATCGCGGCCACGAAAATCGGGCTCGGCACGGTCCGCTCTGTGAGAATGATGGCATGCGGACAAAAATTCTCCCGCCAGACTTTGTCACGCGCTTCGGCCTTTTGCTTCTCTGCCAATTCGATTTCTCGAACCGTTTGGTCAAGCGCACGCTTCACTGTCTCAGCTGATGTCTCCAAGGCTTGTGGCAGAGCGTCAAAAACCTGCTTCGTTCCTTCGATGTCGCCTTCGCACAAGGCGCCTATCCGGCGGATGCCTTTTGCAATGTTCTTGTAGCCAAGGCGCTTTGCAAATTCGCCGCGAGAGAGACCGAGTTCGGTCATCCGAGATCGGCTGAGAATCGCAATGGCCAGATCGGATTTCATATAAAAACCCTCCTTCGGTTCGACGCCGAGGAGGGCTGACGCGTGGCTAAAATCCCGTTTTGTTGCCGGAACGGCCACATCCCGCTTTCGCGGAAACCACCTTGCCCGGGAGGGGCAGGTTGGCGAGGGCGTCAGCCCTAGCTCTTGATGCATCGCATATTTTAAACAGAATTTTTTGTTCGTCAAATCGGACGAGACATTCGTTCGGAACGACGAGCGCAGCGGGCTTTCTCGCGACGTTCCCGCGTTTGTCATCATTGCCAGGTCACAAGTTCCCCCTAAGGCAACATCAGAGCTTGACAGTGCGTGCTCCGCTCGTCCCTGCTTTTCCGCAAAGGAAGGAGAGCCTAGAGCATCGGAAAATGGCCACAGAATCTAACATTCCCTGTGAAGGGCATTGTCGTAGAAACCGAAGCCTTGAAGGCTTCAGAGTTCTATGCGCACAATTACACAACCTTGATGTTCACCGGGCTTCGACTGGGGAAAAAAATTATCGTCTTGGGAAGCAAGCCCTTCGAGTGCCTTTTTGCGGCGGCAAACCGCCGGAACGGACATTTAAGAAGCGCGCACAGCTGTTTTCCGAGTTCTTCTAGAGACTCGCGGCGTTGAAACTATTTTCGCCGGGCCGCCACGACCGATCCGAGGTAGCATGCAATCCGGCGGGTCCACCCGAAAGCCTGCTCAACTCCCCGTTTCCGCTCGGCGAATCCGCAATCTGGGGATAAACCCCCAACCTTGTAGGATGTGAGACCCGCGAGCCGCACGATGGATGCAGTCACTACTCGGAACATTTGAAGAAATCGCGTGGAAAACAGAGTTTTCACCATCGCGCCCGGCGCGCCCTTCTTGAAAACCTTTGTCGCTGCGCTTCTCGACGGCCGCGTGATCGAGGGGTTTTCGAGCCGCGCCGGTCCGCTCGAAATGGCGGAGGCCACCATCTATGTGCCGACGCGGCGCGCCGCCCGCGCGCTCGCCGATGAATTTTCCCGCTCGGTAAACCGCTCCTCGGTGCTGTTGCCGCGCATTCTGCCGCTCGGCGCGCTGGAGGAAACGGAGACGGGCCTGCTTTTCGATGAAACGGGGCTCGCCGGCACCTATGAGCCGGGTCTCCCCGAGGCGATGGGAGAAATCGCGCGGCGGATGCGGCTCGCCGGGTTGATCCTAACATGGGCGCGCGCCTTGAGCCATGCGATCGTCTCGGTCGACTCACAAGGCAAATATGAGTTCGATACGCATGAGTCTTTTCTTGTCGCGGCGACGCCCGCCGATGCCTGGCATTTGTCCGGCGAGCTCGCGAACCTCATCGATGAATTAATCATCGAGGACGTAGCCTGGAAAGCCCTCGATCCGCTCGTCCTGCCCGAGTTCGACCGCTATTGGCGGATCACGCTCGATTTCCTCAATATCG
>JBAUNU010000424.1:0-4155 GCA_049579405.1 Methylocella sp. | reverse complement strand
GCCGGATCGGGCGCGCCGCTGCTCGCAATCGAGGCCTCGGCGGCCGGGACAGACACCTGGATCGTCCGCGAAAATGCTGGATTGGACATTGTTTTTGTTGCTAAACTTGGTCTTCTTGCCGACCCCGCCCTGACCCCGCCCCGACCCTTCTACTTGGCGGTGCCGGGCGCTAAGGTGCCAGAGGCGGCACCGTCTCAACCGGCGGCGCGGTGAACGGGAATGATCAGCTGGCCGCCCAAAGCTGCGCCTTGCATCCGCCCCATCGGTGCCGAGCGGAGCGCGGAATGCGCTGCCATCCACGCGACGAGCTTCGCCTATCCCTGGCAGGAAGCCGATTTTGAACAGCTTTTTGTCACGTCCGGAACGTTCGCGGACGGCGCGATCGAAGCCAAGGAGGAGCATCTGGCGGGTTTTGTCCTTTCCCGGGTTGCCGCCGGCGAGGCCGAAATCCTGGCGATCGCCGTCGCGCCGCAATGGCGCCGGCGCGGGATCGCCACCAGTCTTCTGGCACCGCATCTGTCCGGACTTGCCGCGACCCGGGTCAACCGGTTGTTTCTCGAGGTCGATGCCGAAAATACCGCCGCCCGCGCCCTTTATGCGAATTTCGGCTTCGAGCAGGTGGGCGAGCGTAAAGCCTATTACCGCACCGGTGGCGCCCGGTTAGCAGGGGCTCTCGTTATGCGGCGCGACTTGCTATAATGTGCTTGGTCTTGGCCAAGCTGAATATTGTTGCAAGCGCGCCGCGTGGACCATGGATGATATGCCGGTTTTCGATCGATCGCGTGCCGCCCGAGGCGTTTCCGGCGAAAACGGACAAAGCCCGCAACCCCGCCGGCTGTTCGTGAAGTCCTACGGCTGTCAGATGAACGTCTATGACGCGCAAAGGATGACCGACCTTTTGGCGCGAGAAGGCTATGCCGGGACTGATGGAATAGAAGAAGCCGATGTTATTGTCTTGAACACCTGCCATATCCGCGAGCATGCCGCCGAAAAAGTGTTTTCGGAGCTGGGCAAGCTGCGCGCTCTAAAGGCGGCGCGCGCCTCGGCCGGGCGGGAGACCAAAATCATTGTCGCGGGCTGCGTCGCGCAGGCCGAAGGGGCGGAAATTTTCCGGCGCCAAAACGCGGTGGATATCGTCGTTGGACCGCAGAGCTATCACCGCCTGCCCGAGCTTCTGCGCCGCGCCGGAACCTCCCGCGAGGTCCTTGACACGGATTTTCCCGCAGAAAGCAAGTTCGATCACCTCTCCGCGCCTTCGCCGCACCAAATTCGCACGCGCGGCGTCAGCGCTTTCGTGACCGTGCAAGAAGGCTGCGATAAATTCTGCACGTTCTGCGTAGTGCCCTACACCCGCGGCGCGGAAGCCTCGCGGCCCCTCGAAGGCATCGTTGCGGAAGTCGAAATGCTGGCCGCGGCGGGTGTCCGCGAGGTGAGCCTGATCGGCCAAAACGTCAATGCCTATCATGGCCGAACGCCGGGCGGCGCCTTCGCTTCGCTCGCCTCGCTGATCGCGCGTGTTGCCGAAGTGCCGGGCATCGCCCGCATCCGCTACACGACGAGCCATCCAGGCGACATGGATGCGAGCCTCATCCAGGCGCATCGCGATCAAGGGCGTTTAATGCCTTTCCTGCATCTGCCGGTTCAATCCGGTTCCGACAAAATCCTCGCAGCGATGAACCGCGGACACACGCGCGCCGGCTACCTCGCGCTTATCGCGGAAATCCGCGGCGCGCGGCCAGACATCGCCTTGTCCTCCGATTTCATCGTTGGCTTTCCTGCCGAAAACGAAGAGGATTTCGCCGCGACCTTGGATTTGGCCGAAGAGGTCGAGTTCGCGAGCGCCTTTTCGTTCAAATATTCGCCCCGCGCCGGCACCCCCGCGGCCGAGTTGCGAGATCAGATCCCCGAATCCGTAAAGTCGGAGCGGCTCGCGCGGCTTCAGGCTATCCTCGACCGGCAGCGGCGGACATTTAATGCCAAAATGGCCGGGCGCACGCTCGACGTGCTGATTGAAAAACCGGGCCGGCACGCGGGCCAAATCGCGGGGAAGTCGCCCTATCTCCAGGCAGTTCAGATCGACGGGAGCCTCGATCGCATCGGCGAAATCGTTCGGGCTGAGATCGTCTCCGCTGGCGCCAATTCGCTATTCGGGCGGCTGCTGCCGGACCGGGCCGCGCGCGAGGCGCCTCGTTGAAACCACCGGATCGTCCAGCACCGTTCATGCGGCAAGAGCGAACTCCGGGCGAGGACGCCGCCGCCGCCGAGATAACCTTGGCCTTCGACGACAACCGCCATGCCTCCCTTGTCTTCGGACAATACGACCAGAACCTTGCCAAGCTCGAACGCAGGCTCGGCGTGATCGCCAACGCGAACGGCAATCACGTGACGATCAAGGGGCCGGCAGTGGCGTGCGAACGGGCGCGGCTGGTTTTGGAAAACCTCTATGCGCGGGTGGAGCTTGGCCAGCCGGCCGGGCAAGGCGATGTCGATGGCGCGATCGAGGAAGGCGCCATGCAAGGCACCCTGTTCCCGAAGGAGGACGAGGCCGGGCGCGCCGGTTTCGAACAAATCGGCACCCGCCGGCGCGGCACGGTCCGCGCACGCAACCGGGCGCAAGACCTCTATCTCCGCGCGATGAAGCGCCACGAGCTGGTTTTCGCCGAGGGGCCCGCGGGCACGGGCAAGACTTGGCTTGCCGTCGGCTTCGCGGTCCTTTTGCTGGAACAAGGCGCGGTCGAACGTCTGATCCTGTCGCGGCCCGCGCTGGAAGCGGGCGAGAGGCTAGGTTTCCTGCCCGGCGACATGCGCGATAAGGTCGATCCTTATTTGCGGCCGATCTACGACGCGCTCGCCGATTTCATGGATGCCCGTATCCTCGAACGCAGCATGCAAATCGGGATGATCGAGGTCGCTCCCCTCGCGTTCATGCGCGGGCGAACCTTGAGCAACGCCTGCGTTCTGCTCGACGAGGCGCAAAATGCGACTTCGATGCAAATGAAAATGTTTTTAACGCGCCTCGGCGAGGGATCGCACATGATTGTCACGGGAGATCCGTCACAAACCGATCTACCGCCCGGCCAGAAGTCCGGGCTCAGCGAGGCGATCGAGCTTCTCTCCGGGCTTGAGGGAATCGGCCACATCGTGTTCAGGGAAGGCGACGTCGTCCGCCACGATCTCGTGCGCCGGATCGTCGGCGCCTATGAGGCGGCGGCGCGGCCAGCCAAGGGCGAGGAACGGCGGACATGAATCCGGTGATCGACGTCGCGATCGAGGCTGAAGACTGGGCGTCCCTCGAGGCCCCGTCGCAGCTTGCCGAGGCGGCGATCCTCGCGGCGGCCGGGGAAAGTGGCGTCGCACTGGCGGCGAACGCCGAAATCAGCGTCCTGTTCTGCGACGATGGCTTCATCCGCGGCCTCAACCGCAAATGGCGGGGTATCGATCAACCGGCCAATGTTCTTTCCTTTCCTGCCGGCGGCGATGCGGCTTCGGCGCTGCTCCTCGGCGATATCGTCATCGCATTCGAGACCGCGTCGCGTGAAGCCTCCGAAGCAGGAAGGCCGTTGCGCGATCACGTCGCCCATCTTCTGGTGCATGGCTTTTTGCATCTTATCGGCCACGACCACATCGGAGCGGCCGAAGCGGCGGCGATGGAGGCGTTCGAGCGCGCGATTCTCGGCAGGCTCGCGATTGCCGGCCCGGTCCGGGAATCGTTGATCGACGAATCAGACGGCGCCAATGACTGACCATGACCCCACGAGTGAGGCAGGCAAAACAGGTTCCGGCGGGAAGCCAAGCCTGTTTGACCGGTTGCGCGCGTTGTTCGGCCTCGGCGGACTGTCCATTCGCGACGACATCGAGGATGCTCTCGCGGATACATCAACCGAGGACGATATTTCCTCGCAAGAGCGCGCGCTGTTGAAAAACGTCCTCGCCTTGCATGAGGTGCAAGTCGGCGATGTGATGGTTCCCCGCGCCGACATCGTCGCCGCGTCGCTTCAAACCAAGCTCGCCGATGTGCTTGAGGTCTTTCGCACCGCCGGCCATTCGCGCCTGCCCGTGCACGGCGAAACCCTCGATGATCCGCGCGGCATGGTGCATATCCGCGATTTTGTCGCTTATCTCGCCGCCGCCGCGCCTCCCCCGCACCGGACGGAG
>JBAUNU010000423.1:0-9325 GCA_049579405.1 Methylocella sp. | reverse complement strand
GGCGAGAGGCCGGTGGCGCGCGCCGTGGTAGCGCCGCCCCCCGCGCAAGCCACCGCGTCAAGCGAATCCGCGAAAGACTTAAGGCCGCCGGAAATTCCCAAGGACACGGCCATGGTCACGCTCAGCGTGCGCGAAGCCTTGCGCGACGCGATGGCCGAGGAGATGCGCCGCAACGACAGCGTTTTCATCATCGGCGAAGAGGTCGCCGAATACGAAGGCGCCTATAAAGTCACCCAGGGATTGTTGCAGGAATTCGGCCCCCGCCGGGTGGTCGACACGCCGATTACCGAACATGGATTTGCCGGGCTTGGTATCGGCGCGGCCTTCGCCGGGCTCCGTCCGGTCGTCGAGTTCATGACCTTCAACTTCGCGATGCAGGCGATGGACCAGATCATCAATTCCGCCGCCAAGACACGCTATATGTCGGGCGGCCAGATGGACTGTCCGATCGTGTTTCGCGGCCCCAACGGCGCGGCCGCGCGGGTGGCCGCGCAGCACAGCCAGGATTATGCCGCGTGGTACTCGCATATTCCGGGGCTCAAGGTCGTCATGCCCTATACGGCTTCCGACGCCAAGGGGCTCTTGAAGAGCGCGATCCGCGATCCGGACCCGGTCATCTTTCTTGAAAACGAAATCCTTTATGGGCACAAATTCGAAGTGCCCGCGCGCGACAATTTTCTCGTTCCGATCGGCAAGGCGCGGATCGCCCGCGCCGGCAAGGATGTTACTGTCGTTTCCTTCGGCATTGGAATGGTCTATGCGTTGAAAGCGGCGGAGGAACTGGCGCGCGAAGGCATCGAAGCCGAAGTCATCGATCTTCGCACGATCCGCCCGATGGACAGCGAAACGATTATCCGATCGGTCGAGAAAACCGGCCGTTGCATTGCCGTCGAGGAAGGGTGGCCGCAGAGCGGCGTCGGCGCCGAGATCATCGCGAAAATCATGGAAGGCGCCTTCGATTACCTCGATGCGCCGGTGATACGGATTTGCGGCAAGGACGTGCCGATGCCCTATTCCGCAAACCTCGAAAAACTCGCGCTACCGAATGCGGAAGAGATTGTCGCGGCGGCGAAAGCGGTGCTCTACCGTTGAGCCCCAAATAGATATGAGCCTTGCCATGCCGGTCGACATTCTCATGCCAGCGTTGTCGCCGACCATGGAAAAAGGCAACCTTGCCCGCTGGCTGAAGAAAGAGGGCGATAAAATCAAGCCGGGCGATGTGCTCGCCGAGATCGAGACCGACAAGGCGACTATGGAAGTCGAAGCGATTGACGAAGGCGTGCTCGTCAAAATCGTGGTTCCGGAGGGCACCGCCGATGTGCCGGTCAATGGTGTCATTGGGTTGATCGCGGGGGAGGGGGAGGACGCGAAATCCGTCGCAAGCAGGCCTTCCCCTGTGAGCGAGAAAACGCTGGACGCGCCGCCCGCAGTGCCAGACGCTCCAGCGGCCGCGCCTCGCACTCTTAACGGGGAAAGTGGCCCACGCACTTTCGCCTCGCCGCTCGCGCGCCGGATTGCCAAGGAATCGGGGCTCGATCTTGCATCGATGAGAGGCTCGGGTCCGCATGGCCGCATCATTGAGCGCGATGTGAAGGCGGCGCTCGAGCACGCCCCGGCCGCGGTTCCGGCGCAAGACTTAAGGGCGCCCTCGGCTCCCGTGCCCGCGCCGCCGGACGAGCTCGTCAGAAAAAATTTCGCAGCCAACTCTTTCGAGGAAATCCCGCACGATTCGATGCGCAAGGCCATCGCGCGCAGGCTTGTCGAGGCAAGCCGGACGATCCCACAGTTTTATCTGTCCGCCGACTGCAACCTCGACGCGCTCATGAGTCTGCGCGAGGCGATCAATGCCGCCGCGCCGAAGAACAAGGAGGGCAAGCCAGCATATAAAATCTCGGTCAACGATTTCATCATCAAGGCGCTGGCGCTGGCGCTGATCCGCGTCCCGGACGCGAATGTGACCTGGACCGAGACAGCCATGCTGAAACACAAACATGCCGATGTCGGCGTCGCGGTGGCAATTCGGGGCGGCCTGATCACGCCCATTGTCCGCGCCGCCGAGACCAAAAGCTTGTCCCTGATATCGAACGAAATGAAGGATTTTGCCGCCCGCGCCCGCGCCCGCAAGTTGCGCCCGGAGGAATATCAGGGCGGCTCGACGGCGGTGTCCAACCTCGGCATGTTTGGGATAAAAAGCTTTTCCGCCATCATCAATCCCCCGCAAGCGACAATTTTGGCGGTTGGCGCCGCAGAACAACGCATCATTGTGAAGGATCGCGCGCCAGCCGTCGCAACCATGATGAGCGCGACGCTCTCCTGCGATCACCGCGCGGTCGACGGCGTTCTGGGCGCAAAACTTCTCGCCGCGTTCAAGGATCTGATCGAGACACCAGCGGGGATGCTGGCGTGAGAAAGGACGCCACACGTTGGGGAAGTTTTCCCTCCCCTTCGTGAGGAGGGGCAGGGGTGGGGTCGATGAAAGACGCAAAGCTCAGCCGAAGGAACATCCCGCCGCGCCACGCCGCGTTCGCGAAAGCCATGCGCCAAGACATGACCGCGCCCGAGCGCACACTCTGGAAAGCATTGCGCCGGCGAGTTCCGGTCGAAAGAACCTATTTTCGACGCCAGGTTTTACTTGGACCTTACATCGCGGATTTCTGCTCCTACGGTGCAAAGGTCGTCATCGAGGTTGACGGGGATCAGCACGGGACGGTGGAAGCCGGGGAGCAAGACGCGATCCGCACGGCGTTCATGGAGGCGCAAGGCTATCGCGTGTTGCGGTTTTCAAATCGCGAGGTGATGTTGCATATCGACATGGTGCTCGATACGATCGCGGCTGCACTCTTCTCTACCCCTACCCCCATCCCCTCCCCACAAGGGGGAGGGGATGTCCAAGGCAACCATGGCTGAGCCTTACGATATTCTCGTTATCGGCGGCGGGCCGGGCGGCTATGTCGCGGCGATCCGCGCGGCTCAGCTCGGCTTCAAGACGGCCGTCGTCGAGCGCGAGCATTTGGGCGGCATCTGCCTCAACTGGGGTTGCATTCCCACCAAGGCATTGTTGCGCTCGGCCGAAATCTTTCAGTATCTCAACCGCGCGAAGGATTATGGCCTCAAGGTCGATGGCAAGATCGGATTCGACCCAGCCGCCGTCGTGAAACGGTCTCGCGCGGCTTCGGCGCAATTGAACACTGGCGTCGGCTTTCTGCTCAAGAAGAACAAGGTCGATGTGATCTGGGGCGAGGCGACGATCAGAAAACCCGGGGAGGTGTTGGTAGGCGTATCGAAAAAGGCGGTCATGCAACCGCCGAACCCGATCCCCAAGGGGATTTTGGGCGCCGGCACCTATGCAGCCAAAAATATCATTGTCGCGACCGGCGCGAGGCCGCGCGTCATACCGGGCGTCGAGCCGGATGGAAAGCTCATCTGGACCTATTTCGAGGCCATGGTGCCGGAAAGGTTTCCAAAATCCCTTATCGTCATGGGATCCGGCGCGATCGGGATCGAATTCGCTTCCTTCTATCGCACCATGGGCACGCAGGTGACCGTCGTCGAGATATTGCCGCAAATTCTGCCCGCCGAGGATGCTGAAATCGCAGGCTTCGCCCGCAAGCACTTTGAAAAGCAGGGCATAGAAATTTTGACCTCGACCAAAGTGACGAGCGCCGACAAAAAGCCGGATGTCGTCTTGGCCACCATCGAAGACACCAAGGGCGCGGCGCGGACCTTGGAGGCCGAGCGGATAATTTCCGCGGCCGGCGTTACCGGCAATGTCGAGAACCTGGGGCTTGAGACGCTAGGCGTGAAGATTGAGCGGGAAATTATTATTGCGGATGGAATGGGACGCAGCAATGTGCCGGGGATTTATGCGATCGGCGATGTCGCCGGCCCGCCCATGCTCGCGCATAAGGCCGAGCATGAAGGGGTGATCTGCGTCGAGGCGATCAAGGGTCTCGACCCGCAGCCGATTGAGAAGACGACGATTCCTAGTTGTACCTATTGCAATCCGCAGGTGGCATCCTCCGGTCTCACCGAGGAAAGAGCTAGAGAGTTGGGTATTGAAGTCAGAATCGGCCGTTTTCCCTTTATCGGCAACGGCAAGGCGATCGCGCTCGGCGAACCCGAGGGACTCGTAAAAACCATTTTTGACGGCAAAACCGGAAAACTGCTTGGTGCCCATATGGTTGGAGCCGAAGTCACCGAGCTGATCCAAGGCTTCGTCATCGCCATGAACTGCGAGACGACCGAGGCGGAACTGATAAATTCAATTTTCCCGCATCCGACCCTATCGGAAATGATGCATGAGAGCGTGCTGGACGCCTATGGCCGCGTGATCCACATGTGAGGCGCCGATGCAATGTTGCCTTGCGCTCTCCGGGATAATTTGAAATATTGGGCTTCCCGCTGGAGGCGCGGCTGGCATTTATCTAGCCTGGAAACGGCTCTGAGCATCAAACCAGCCGGCGGACGCGCAATTGCGACAAAGCGGAGTTCCTTGCCGCGCGCATACGGCCAAATCATCCGCAAAATCCGAACAACGGAGAAAAACGTTCTGAATTTATTCTTGTTTGCCACGGCTGTGTTTGCATAATATTGCTTCTGCTAGTTCCCCTTCACAAAGCTTGCACCCCCTTTCGTCGCAGCTAGTTTCGTGTATAAGCACGCCGTGCACCGCAGTGCGCGGCATCCGCGTGAACCCGCTGGACGACATCCTGGCCGGCCGCGCGGATGCAAATCTCCGCCGGCGGCCGCCGCAAACCAACCCCTTGAGGCGGCAGGGCCTGGGGTTCCTTTGAACCGGG
The DNA here is from genome assembly GCA_049579405.1 of Methylocella sp. Taxonomy (GTDB): domain Bacteria; phylum Pseudomonadota; class Alphaproteobacteria; order Rhizobiales; family Beijerinckiaceae; genus Methylocapsa. Next base: position 4,526 of record JBAUNU010000423.1, on the reverse strand, counting down.
CCGTTTGACCGGGTTGCTCCTTTTCAAAGAGGTTAGTCGATGTCGATTACGGCAGAGCGCAAGCAGACGCTGCTGAAAGACTATGCCTTGAAGCCGGGCGATACCGGCTCTCCCGAGGTCCAAGTTGCGATCTTGACTGAGCGGATCGTGAATCTGACCGAGCATTTCAAGACGCATGTGAAAGACAATCACTCGCGCCGTGGCCTGCTCAAGCTTGTGTCGCAACGCCGGCAGCTCCTCGACTACGTCAAGGCGAAGGACGAGCCGCGGTATAAGGCGCTGATCGAACGCCTTGGCATCCGGCGCTAGGGCAGGTCCCAACGGATGCGCCCATCGGCCTGCGAAACGAGCGTGGCGGGAGTGGCATGTTGGACCAAGCCTTTGATGGCTCAAATATCCGGTAATGTGGCGATCATGAGGGCCGCCGCGCCAAACCATGGTGAAGACCAACGCCCATGGCAGGATTGCCAGGTGCTGTCGTACAGCTTCTCGCCGTCTTGCTCTGGCCTTGGGCTTCGCCTTTAACCAAGAAAGGCGAATGAATGTTTGAAATCCATCGTGAAGAATTCGATTGGGCGGGGCGCAAGCTCGTGCTCGAAACCGGCAAGATCGCCCGCCAGGCCGACGGCGCCGTCGTCGCGACCTATGGCGAAACCACGGTTCTTGCCACTGTCGTCGGGGCCGAGGCCGCCAAGGCCGGGGGCGATTTCTTTCCGCTGACGGTCAATTATCAAGAAAAGGCCTTCGCGGCGGGCCGCATTCCCGGCGGCTATTTCAAGCGTGAGGGCCGCCCTTCGGAAAAGGAGACCCTCGTCTCCCGCCTGATCGACCGCCCGATCCGGCCATTGTTTCCGAACGGTTATCGCAACGAGACGCAAGTTGTCGCGACGGTGCTTTCGCATGACCTCGAGAACGATCCCGATATTGTTGCCATGGTCGCGAGCTCGGCGGCGCTGACCTTGTCCGGCATCCCCTTCATGGGGCCAATCGGCGCCGCGCGCGTGGGCTTCATCAATGGCGCGCTGAAAGTCAATCCGGCGCTGGAGGAGTTGAAAGACTCCTCGCTCGACCTCGTGGTCGCGGGAACCAGCGACGCCGTGCTGATGGTCGAATCCGAGGCCAAGGAACTCTCCGAGGCGACCATGCTCCAGGCCGTCATGGCCGGCCATGCCGGATTTCAGCCGGTGATCGACGCGATCGTCAGACTCGCCGAAAAAGCCGCCAAGCAGCCGCGCGATCTCGCCATCCCCGACAGGCGCAAGATCGAGGCAGCGGTGCGTGAGATCGCCGAGTCCGAATTACGCGAGGCCTACAAAATCACCGCGAAGCAGGACCGCCATGACGCGATCGATGCGGTGAAGGCAAAGGTCGCCACCGCGCTTTTCCCCGCCGATGGCGAGCCGGCGTTTTCCAAGGAACAGATCGCCGAGGCCTTTCACGATCTCCAGGCCAAGGTTGTCCGCTGGAATATTCTCGACACCGGCGTCCGAATCGACGGCCGCGACGTCAAGACGGTCCGGCCGATTCTCGCGGAAGTCGGCGTCTTGCCGCGCACCCATGGCTCGGCGCTGTTCACCCGCGGCGAGACGCAAGCGCTGGTCGTCGCGACGCTCGGCACCGGCGAGGACGAGCAATATATCGACAGTCTCGAAGGCACCTACAAGGAGCGCTTCCTTCTGCATTACAATTTCCCCCCCTATTCAGTCGGCGAGACCGGACGCATGGGATCGCCCGGCCGCCGCGAAATCGGTCATGGCAAGCTTGCCTGGCGCGCCATCCGTCCGATGCTTCCCACGGTGGCGGAATTTCCCTATACGGTCCGGATCGTGGCCGAGATCACCGAGTCGAACGGCTCATCCTCGATGGCGACGGTCTGCGGCTCGTCGCTTGCCTTGATGGACGCCGGCGTTCCCATGAAGCGGCCGACGGCGGGCATTGCCATGGGCCTCATTCTCGAGGGCGAGCGCTTTGCCGTCCTCTCCGACATTCTCGGCGACGAGGATCATCTCGGCGATATGGATTTCAAGGTGGCAGGTACCGGGGAAGGTATCACGTCGCTGCAAATGGACATCAAGATCACGGGCATCAACGAGGAAATCATGCGGGTGGCGTTGGAGCAGGCCAAGGCCGGCCGGCTGCATATCCTGGGCGAAATGGCCAAGGCGCTCACCGGCGCGCGCGCCGAGCTCGGCGAATTCGCGCCGCGCATCGAGACCTTGAAAATTCCCACCGACAAGATCCGCGAAGTGATCGGGACCGGCGGCAAGATCATTCGCGAGATCGTCGAAAAGACCGGCGCCAAGATCAATATCGAGGACGACGGCACGGTGAAGGTCGCTTCCTCCGACGCCAATTCGATCCGCGCCGCGATCAATTGGATCAAGTCCATCGCGAGCGAGCCGGAAGCGGGCCAGATCTACGACGGCACGGTCGTGAAAGTGGTGGATTTCGGCGCCTTCGTGAACTTCTTCGGCGCCAAAGATGGCCTCGTTCATATTTCGCAGCTCGCCAAAGGCCGTGTCGCCAAGACCACCGATGTCGTCAAGGAAGGCGACAAGGTCAAAGTGAAACTTTTGGGCTTCGACGACCGCGGCAAGGTGCGCCTGTCGATGCGCCTCGTCGATCAGAAAACAGGCGAAGACCTCGAGGCCAAGGAAAAGCTCGAACAGCGGGAAGCGGGGGAATAAGTTTTTCAGGCCGGGCTGTAACCAAAAAGGGTGCCTTGCGGCGCCCTTTTCCATATGATCCGCGCAATCCCACAAGCCGGGGCTGTTCCTGACCGAACCGAGGTGGTGCTGTTGGGTCAATCAAGCTCGCGCGCGATGACAGCGCGCAAGGCAGGTGATATCGCACTTGACGGACCCATAAATCTGTGATACCGTTGATCCACAATAAGGAATGGTGTCATGTCAATATCTTTTCTCGAAGCGAAGGTCCTGCAAGACGAAGCCGCTGCATACGCTTGGGTTGAAGCTCGCATATGGCCCAACGGACCTGTTTGCCCGCATTGCGGCGGCGGTGATCGCATTTCAAAAATGGGCGGAAAAAGCACTCGTATTGGTGTTTATAAGTGCTACCAATGCCGTCGGCAATTCAGCGTCAAGATCAAGACAGTTTTTGAAGATAGCCACGTTCCAATGCGGCTTTGGCTACAGGCTATGTATCTGCTTTGCTCCTCGAAAAAGGGCATTAGTTCAAACCAGCTTCACCGGACCCTTGGCGTCACTCTCAAAACCGCATGGTTCATGAGCCATCGCATTCGCGAGGCCATGCGCGTCGTTGGCGTCGAGCCAATGGGCGGCGCCGGGAAGACTGTCGAAATCGATGAAACTCTTATCGGCCGGATTTCCGATGCGCCAAAACACGTCGGTCCTGGAGAACATTATTCGCTTCGCAACACCGTGTTAGCTCTTGTCGAGCGCGGCGGTTCTGCCCGCACCTTCCATGTGGAAGGAACCATCATGGCGACACTGCTTCCGATTATTCGAGCTAATGTCACTGAGAAAAGCGGTGTGATGACCGATGAATTGGCGACCTACAATAAGCTTGGCGATGACTTCGCGCGGCACGCCTCCGTCAATCATAGCAAAGATGAATATGTCCGCTACACAAACGCCGTTACCTTCCCGGACGGGAAGCCATATGTGATCCACACCAACACTGTGGGAGGCTATTTCTCAATCTTTAAGCGCGGCATGCAAGGCGTCTATCAGCATTGCAGCGAAAAGCATTTGCACCGCTACCTTGCAGAGTTTGATTTCCGGTACAGCAACCGCGTCCGGCTAGGCGCGGATGACGTCGAACGCACCGAGCGTGCCCTCATGGGTATCGTTGGCAAGAGGCTGACTTATCGAACGGCTAATATCTGAGAGGCCGTATGGGAAAAGCAGGCGAAAAGCAAAAGCGAACGCCGAAGACGAAGGACAAACGACAATACGAGCGGTTCGTTGAAACCGCTCGTAAACTTGGTTGCGACGAAAGCGAAGACGCTTTCGAGCGCGAATTCACGAAGATTTGTGCCGCCAAAGGCGAGAGGCAAAGGAAATTAAAGGATGCCAGCTAGATCATTTATAAAAGTGCGGACATTAGAGAAAATGTTTTTTGCCTCATCCTCTGTGTAAGTTTACTTTGGGTGCATAACCTCGTTCCGCCACGCGACCTTCACATTGTATAGATGAGATGCTGATTGGGCTAGCGCTTTAGTGCGGGGCTGCTTATGGTCCAAGAGTCTTATTTGTTTTATTGATTTCATCTAAAAATTGGCTGCCAAGTTTTCTGTTGAGCGAAGGTGACGCCTAGCTCTGTTCCAAACCGCTGGACTGCACGTTCCATGACCCGCATTAGATGAAAGACCGCCGCAGTTGTCCGGCCCAAGGCGAGGCATTTTCCAGCTGGACGATTCTAAAAACCTGGCCAAGTTTGAGCATTTCTGATTCCATCGGGGCGGATGGGAGATGATTCGATGCGCGACCAGCCTGGTTTTTTTGATATCGATGATAGGTTGAAGCGTCTGAGCGACCTCGGCG
>JBAUNU010000422.1:0-1675 GCA_049579405.1 Methylocella sp. | reverse complement strand
CCAAGGCGTCCTCGATCGTTTGACCGAAGACGAAATGCGACCCCATGAGCTGCACGGCTCGCCGCGCGGCAGCGCGCACGGCGCCCATGCCGATCCGGTGCGCCAGCGCGGCGACCACCCCTTCCGCCGTTTTACCCTTGCTGATGACCCGCGCGGTGACCCCAAGCGCCCAAGCCGCGGCCGCGACGAGAAGCGCCTCCGAGTCGCCGGCGTGGCGGCTCCAATGCGCCGAGGCGAGCTTGTCTTCAATGAGCCGGTCGGCGGTGAGATCGTCAGGCACCCGCAGAAGCGATTCGGCGAGCACCATCAGGGCGAGACCCTCCTCCGACGACAAGGAGTATTCGCGCAAAAGATCTTCGACCCCGCCGATGCGGTTCGATTTCGCCCGCGCCGCGTCGACGAGACGCAAGGCGCGCCGGTCGATCCGCTCTTCGGCCTCGCCGGGCAGCGCCGCACCGGCGAGGAGTTCGGCGGCGAGAACCTCGTCTTCCGGCGCATAAGGGGCCGAGAACGCAGAAACAGCGGAGTCCAGAGTCATGCGGGGTATTTTTGCAAGCGCTGCCAAACCTAAAATATGGGGTGACCGCGACGCGCTTGCAGGCCCGTCACCAACCCGGCCAAATGTGAAATTTCAACCGGCGAGCCCGAGCACGTCGGCCATCCCATAAAGACCCGGTTTCTGGTTCTTGCCCCAGAGCGCGGCCTGCACGGCACCGCGCGCGAAAATGCTGCGATCTTCCGCGATATGGGCGAGTTCGACACGTTCGCCCGGCCCCGCGAAAATCACCTTGTGATCGCCGATCACCGTCCCGCCGCGCAGCGACGCAAAGCCGATATCAGCGGTTCCGCGCAAGCCGGTGTGACCGTCGCGCGCGCGAACCGAATGCTGTTCGAGCTTGACGCCACGGCCTTTCGCCGCCGCTTCGCCGAGGAGAAGCGCGGTGCCGGATGGCGCATCGACCTTCATGCGGTGATGCATTTCGACGATCTCGATGTCATATTCGGGCCCGAGCGCGCGGGCGACCCTCTCGACGAGCGCGGCAAGGAGATTGACCCCAAGACTCATGTTGCCCGATCGCACGACGACGGCATGGCGCGCGGCGGCCTCTAACCTCGCAATATGATCCGCGTCCAAACCCGTCGTGCCGATCACGTGAACGATCCGCGCTTGCGCGGCGAGCGCCGCGAGCCCGACAGTCGATTGCGGCGAGGTGAAATCGAGAATTCCGTCCGCGCCCGCGACAGTTGCGAGAGCGTCGCCGCTGATTGGGACACCCATTTGGCCGCAGCCGGCAAGGAGTCCCGCGTCCTGGCCGATCGCGATGGAATCAGGCTGCTCTATCGCGCCCGCGAGGTGGGCGCCCGGCGTTTGCCGAATGATCTCGACGAGAACGCGGCCCATGCGCCCGGCCGCTCCGGCAACGACGAGCCGCATGTCGCTCATGACCGATCTCCCGCGATTCCGCTCCTTTCCTGTCTATAATCCCTGGCGGCCGCAAGGAAAAGCGCGGGCAAAAGCGGCAAGCGGCTAACCTGCCTGCTGATTTGTCCTGCGGAGTCAATTTCCGTCATCGCGCGGTCATCGCGATCTTCTATGCTCGCTTCGATCATGACATTGCTGATTTATCACCTGCCATGGTCGTGCGCCGGGCCGGAGATACGCCCGGCGGCGTTT
>JBAUNU010000421.1:0-1672 GCA_049579405.1 Methylocella sp. | reverse complement strand
CCTTGTATGCGGCGAGCGCCGTGGCCAGGCCGCGGCCCGCGGCCGATCGATTCTCGAAGGGCATTGCGCCGTCCCTATCCCGCGCTTTCCCCGCACCGCAATCCGGTCCGGCATCTCGCATCCGGCGCAATGACGCGTGGGCCGTTCGCTTCAACAAATTTCAACCGGCGACCTTGCGGGCGCGTTTGGCCAGTGTGCGCAGCCGCAAGGCGTTGAGCTTGATGAAGCCCGCGGCGTCGCGATGATCATAGGCGCTAGCCCCTTCCTCGAAGGTTACGAGATCCTGATCGTAGAGGGAATAAGGGCTCGAACGGCCAACGACGAGCGCCGAGCCCTTGAGAAGCTTCAGGCGCACCCGGCCGGCGACGAATTCCTGGCTGCGATCGATCAGGGCTTGCAGCATTTCGCGCTCCGGCGAGAACCAGTAGCCATTGTAGATGAGCTCGGCATATTTGGGCATCAGCTCGTCCTTGAGATGGGCGGCGCAGCGATCGAGCGTGATCTGCTCGATTCCGCGATGGGCGAAATGAAGGATCGTGCCGCCAGGAGTCTCATACATGCCGCGCGACTTCATGCCGACAAAACGGTTTTCGACGAGATCGAGGCGTCCAATGCCGTGGGCGCGGCCAAGTCGATTCAAATGCGCAAGCAGGGTTGCGGGCGACATCGGCTTTCCGTCAACGGCGACCGCGTCGCCGCGCTCGAAATCGATTTCGACATACTGAGGCTGGTTTGGCGCATCCTCCGGATTGAGGGTGCGAGAATAAATATAATCCGGCGCTTCTTCCGCGGGGTCTTCCAGCACCTTGCCTTCGGAGGACACGTGAAGAAGATTGGCGTCGACCGAAAACGGCGCTTCGCCGCGCTTGTCCTTGGCGATCGGGATCTGGTTTTTCTCCGCGAAGGCGATGAGCGCGGAACGCGAGGTCAAGTCCCACTCCCGCCAGGGCGCGATGACCTTGATGTCGGGCTCCAGCGCATAATAGGCAAGCTCGAAGCGCACCTGGTCGTTGCCTTTGCCGGTCGCGCCATGCGCCACGGCGTCCGCGCCGGTCAGCCTGGCAATCTCGATCTGCTTCTTGGCGATCAACGGCCGCGCGATCGAGGTGCCGAGGAGATAGAGCCCCTCATATAGCGCATTGGCGCGAAACATCGGGAAAACGTAGTCCCGGACGAATTCCTCGCGCAGATCCTCGATGAAAATATGCTCCGTCTTGATGCCGAGCAGAACCGCCTTTTGGCGCGCGGGCTGCAGTTCCTCGCCTTGGCCGAGGTCGGCCGTAAAGGTTACGACCTCGCAGCCATAAGTGGTTTGCAGCCATTTGAGGATGATCGATGTGTCGAGGCCGCCCGAATAGGCGAGCACGACCCGTTTCACATCCTTTTTGCCGGCCGGCATGGACAACTCGCGGATGATAAAAGACCCGCGCGACTATAGTGGCGAAGCCGGGCCGCGCAAGTGCGTCCCGGCGAGCGGCTGAATTGCTCTTCGACGCGCGCCATTTCTTCGAACTTGCGCCAAACTGGCGGGCCCGTCCGCCAAACCGTCATGGTTAAGTGGTGTTTAAGAAATACGCTTCAGCCTTCCTTTCATATTGGCTCCGGAAGCGGCGCCCGGGCGCTCGAAAGGATGACCTTGATGTCGGGCTCCAGCGCATAATAGGCAAGCTCG
>JBAUNU010000420.1:0-4994 GCA_049579405.1 Methylocella sp. | reverse complement strand
CCTCGGTGATGATCGCGCTTGTGTTTCTCTACATGATTGCTTCCATTTTCATCTTCGGCGGCGAATTGAACGCGGCCATTCTCTGGGCAAAACGCAAAAGAAACGGAAATTTGGAGGTTGAACGAGCTATGCACGGGCGTTGGTGACGGCGCGGGGCGGCGGATCGCGGGGTGTTCGATGCCTCCCCGCTCTCCACCAATGAGTGATACGTCATGGGGGCGAGCCAGGCCGCTGCGCCGCCGATGGAGTTAGCATGTTCGCTCATTTGCCTATCACGGTCCAATTTACGGCGTTGCACCAAACCCGGTATGGGATAAGCCCCGCCGTGATCGTCGATCCCCAGGCGAGCCCGCTTGCCCCAACGGCGGCTAGCGAGATGCCTTGGTATGCCGGTCCGCAAGCCGGGAGGCTCGCCAGCGTTGCCGTCGATATATGCGGTGGAGGTGACGGTGGCGCTCGCCGAGATCGGGCTTGTGACACTTTCGAACGTGTTCCCTTTGACGGTCGCGGCTACGTTCGTATCCAGTTGAATGCCGGTTGTGAAGAAATAAAACGTGTTGCCTGTTATGGTGCCGAAATTTCCGGCGTGGGTGCTCTGGCCCAGATTGGTCATATGCAAGGCCGCGGCACTCGTTCTCCCGGTGCTGCTGACCCATGTGTTGCCAGTGATCGTGTAGAAAGATGACGCGGTTCGAACGCCGGAACCCCCTGTCTCGTCCAGGAACAGATCATTCGACAGATGAAGATCGTCCACGAATGACAACATTTGAATGTCAAACGAATTATATCCAAATTGAGAATTGGCCACGCTCAGTTGCGAAAGATTGGCCGCGGTTCCCTCCCCCGAGGGAACAAGCACGCCATTCGTGCAACCCACGAAATTGCTGTTTACTATTTGCATTCCCTGGGTGTAATCGCCGTATATTATCCCAGCGTTGCAGCTCGTGAAGTTGTCATCCGCAAAATTGGAGACCACCTGATATAGCGACGTGAACGCACCAGCGGTGGGGTTCTGGAGCCAATCGGGCGCGGCGTCGTGAGGGAACTGCTTAGGTCTATCGGAGTGATCGTTCGGAGGGCAAGATAGCCCGCTGCACCCGCTGGGCTAGCAAAATTTTGGTTCGCGGGAATCGGAGATACCTGGCAGACCGCCGGGGCGATCATTGCGGCCATAGCTGCAAACGTAGCCTTCAGTCTATTTATCAGCATATTCGATCACACGACTTCGCCGCATCAAGGCGCTGGGCCCACTGTCACATTCACATTGTTGTTTCGGACCGGAGCGTACCCAGTTCGATCCGCTAGAAGCTTCAGTTGGTGTTGCAGTTCCTCATTCGTGAATTGGTCCGGAGACTCTGCAAGCCGATTGCAGCTCTCCAATCGTGTCGAGACTGAGGGTCTCCATTCGCTCGGAGAGCGATGCCGAGACCGCCCGCGCTTCCGGCGAGTTTGCCTTTGCGCGAAGCTCTTCCTTTGTGGCGGCCTTCCCAAGAACCTTCTTGGCGATTGCGATACCAGCGACATCCGCGCCGTTGCCGCGTTCCGAAATCCGCAGTCGCTCAATGGTCCGCCTGTCTGGATTTGGGGGGATTGCCACCTCGCTAGGCCCCTTGGCGCACTCGGACCGTTGCGTCGAGACAGTAGGCGACTGCATCCTTGATGGTCGTCGCGCAGAAATCGGCTTTCGTCTTGGCGCAAAGCTCGGTCGCTTGTCCAGGAGCGCTCTGCCAGAAGCCGGCGAGAATCTTGACCTCGCCTAAACGCCGGCGCAGACGCCGAACCACGAAGCGGGCTCCCGCCGGGCTCAGATCGGCATCGAAATAGGAGAGGCACACCATCGGCGCGCCCTTGGTCGAGAGGCGCGAGATCCGGCCGGTGCCAAGCCCCCCGGCTGCGGGCTCAACCTTGGCTTCGATGCCGTGTTTTCCGAGAATCTGCGCTAGCAGGGCTGCGGCCGCTTCGTCGAGGAAACTGCGGCCCGCCATGCAGAGAATCGGCGTTTCGCTCTCCGGCCTAGGCGCAAGGCCGGCGCGCGGCCCGTCCGCGGACTGCAACTCGACGTCTGGCGCAAAACTTGGCGGGGAACTTGGCGCGGAAGGGCTATCCGGCGTTTCCAAGGCGAAGGGTTCGGCCGCCTCGGGCGGCGGACTCGAGGCGGGCGGCTCATCGTCATGATCCGCTAGATCCTCGATGACTTCGTCGATCGTTTCCTTGATGCGCCTTTGGCGCGGCTCATCAAGCACGCCGCGACGGAGGTCCGCCTGCGCCATAAGCAACGCCGGGAGCGCCACCTCGTCGTAATAGGCGATGAGCGAATTGGTTTTCAAGAATTGTTCGGCCTGATCGGAGACTTCCGAGGCGTCCCCGGCCAGGATGCGCTGATAGAAGCTTTCGACTGGATTAAGAGGTGGCGCGTCGCCGAAGATGACATCGAGAAAAGCGAGCCGCTCCACGTGCCGCCCGAGCACGACAAGACAGACCGTGAGCGGGGTCGACAACACAAGCCCGACAGCGCCCCACATCCACCACCAGAAGGTCGCCGAGATCACGACTGCGACCGGCGAGATCCCCGTATGGTGGCCGTAGAACCAAGGCTCCACCGCCTGCCCGATGATCGATTCGATGCAAAGAAACAAGGCCAAGGTCTCGAGCGCCATGCCCCAGCCCGGATCGACCGCCGCCGCCAGGGCCATGGGAAAACCAGCGGCGATGATCGGGCCGAAGTAGGGGACGAACCGCAGCAAGAATGCGACGACGCCCCAAAGGATCGGGCTCGGAACGCCGATGAAATGGAGGCCAGCGGCGACGATGACGCCGAAGCAAGCGTTCACAAGCGTCTGAACCAAAAAAAAGCGGCTGAGCCGCGCCGCCGCATCATCCATCGCGAGGGTCGTGCGGTGCAAATCGCTCGATCCGGCAAGCCTGATGAACCGGTTGCGCAGATCCTCTCGTTGCAAAAGAATGAAGATGACGAAGATGACGACGATGAAGATCGTCTCCAGAGACGAAAGCGCGTCTCCGGCGATGGTCTCCACAATGGCGAAAGGCCGCCACGCCGGCCCGTGAACCTCGACCGGAACCGGCGGCTGGTTTTCGGTCAGTTGGGCCGTTGCCTCGTCCGCGGGCGCGGGCGCGCTCGAAGGCGCCGCCCGGTGCGGATCAATTTTGCCGAGGTTTTTCAGCGCCGCCGACGCCTTCGAGCGCCCCGGAGCCGGCTGGTGAACCTCGACCGGAACCGTCCGCTGTGGTTCCTGGCCCTGGGTCACTTGGTTCTTTGGTTGGTCCGAAGGCTCGGGTGCACTCGACGATGCCGGCCGAGGCGCATTGACTTCCCCGAGACGTTGCAGAGCGGCCGAAATTTTTGCAAAGAGAGCGTTGTCGATGGTGGCATCGCGCAACTTGACGATTTTGGCATCGACTGTCGCCTGATATTTCGGCAGATCACCGGCCAGTTCGGAAACCTGCCGGGCCAAAACAGCGCTGACCAGAGATGCGACGACCAGCGCCGCAAGGACGACGGTCAAGACGGAAGGAACACGACCCAAACCCACGCGCCGCAGCAGGAGGACTGGCGCCGACAAGACAAAACTCACCGGAATAGCGATCGCTATTGGAATGAATATTTCGCGCCCGACATAAAGCGCCGCCACGACTAGTACGGCCACAAAAAGAGTGGCGAGCATTTCGAGCGCGCGTGCTTGATCGGGCTCCGCCCGGGGACGAGCGGGCGAACTTCCCAGAAAATCGCTCATGAGCAAACTCCGTCCGCGCAGCCGCTGCGCCATCTCTGCCAAAGGGAGAGGCAGCTGTAACGGCAGACTGACTGCGTGCTATCGAAGCCGAGAGGGGCGTATGAGGAAGTCGTAGTTCTTTGCCCACGAAATATAGCGCCCTGGATCACCATGCGCGCAATTAGCATAGAAGGAAATCTATGAGAACGAAGACGCGGATAACTAAATCAATCTACCCCTACATTGCTATTGCTCACATGCTTGCTCCTGTCAGGGCGATCTCAATCGTTCAGCTCTTCAAATCCTCTGGCAGCTTGCCGCCGTTAGCAGCAAGTTCCACCATGATTTGTTTGTGAAGCCAGACATTCATCGAGGCGGAATTGCTGGTATCGCCATCGTAGTGAAGCTCATTTGCGAGTTCTTTACGCGCAGCGAGACCGCTGTCTAGGGACAAGAGCTTCATGAGATCGACAATGGAATGTCTCCAATCGAGCTTCTCGGTTGTTTTGTGGCTCAGGCCGTCGAGCACTGCGGCGACATCCACTGATGGCCCCGGTTGCACCGACGATGAAGCCAAGGCTGAAGCGGACGGCGCTGCGTTCGCCGTTCCGCTAGCTTGAGTAGAGGGCGCAGCCGGAGCAGAGCGCGCAGCCGAGGGCGCAGCCGGAGTAGCAGCCGCGGGCGGGGCCGGCGCCTTGCCCAACACTTTCGTCATGATCGTCCCTAAGATGCTCATCGCGTGCTCCTATATTCTACGCGGGTGCCACTCGTCTATTCTACGCGGGTGCCACTCGTCGATTTTCTCGCTCCTCTAATTTCTGCTGTTGCCAATTTCTGCTATTGCCGCTCCGCGTTTCCGCCACGCTGTTCGTAGCTAGAGCGGCCCACGTTCTCTTTTTCGCGATCGACCTTTTGCCGGTGCATGCCATAAGCACATCCGGCGGCTGCTCCCATGCCGCCATGCCCCAGGAAGTGACCGGCTATGCCGCCGACAATCGCACCTTTAATGCAGCCGCGGGCCGCCGCATCACCTGGGAAAGCGAACATCATGGCGGCAACACTGAAGATGCCCGGGATCAAAAACGCTTTTTTCATGAGCTCCTCCTTGTTCAGGCTCGTTAACCGTTGAGATGCCCGTTGGTTCCTGCCCGGCGGCACGTATTCATTTTCGGCCGGGGCACCCTACCGGGGGCCGCTTTTCACGCTCGCAGAGCCGGAAGGATTTTGGGCTGTCCCAGCATTACGGAGGACGGCCCATTGTTG
>JBAUNU010000419.1:0-6373 GCA_049579405.1 Methylocella sp. | reverse complement strand
GCACCAAGGAAGCGATCGACTTCAACGGCTTGCGGGGCGAATTCAAAAAGGCCGGCGCGGCCATCCTTGGCGTATCGCCCGATCCGGTGGCAAGCCACGCAAGATTCAAGGCCAAACATAAGCTCGAACTCGCGCTCGCATCCGACGAATCGCAAGCCATGCTCGAAGCCTATGGCGTGTGGGTCGAAAAGAGCATGTATGGCCGGAAATACATGGGGGTGGAGCGCACGACGTTCCTCATCGGGACGGACCGCCGGATCGCGATGGTATGGAACAAGGTGAAAGTCCCTGGTCACGCCGAGGCGGTGCTCGCGGCGGTCAAGGCGCTTTGACGCGCGAGACGCGGCGTGGTGCCCCGGAAAAGGCTCACAAGTTGTCGAGAAGCCTTGCCACGAGCGCGTCGATCCGTTGCGCCACGCCGGCCTCGGTCAGCACCGCGCGAACGAGTCCCCGCGCACGTTGAAATTTTATGTTTTCGGGCAGGGGCACGGATGCGGCGAGAGCTTCCGCCTCGCGCGCGGCGTCGGCGATGGCGTTGTGGAGGGGATCGGTCGCGTCGAAACGCGGAATCGGCAGGTTGAACATGACCTTGTCGAAATCTCTCGCGCCCCATTGCCCGCGGGACTGAAGGGATTCGCCGCGCTGACGCGCTGTTTCGCTGTTGAGAAGAGCGGTGAGGTAACGTGCTTCCTTTTCGGTGGCAGGCGCGGACCAATAGAGTTTGTGGTCGATCGCATACGAAGCGTCGTGCAGCAGGCAAGCTGCGGGCTGCATTCCGGCCTTGGAATAAACCACGCGCCGCGACGCGAGAGGGAATTGCGCACCTAATTCGTTATGATAATTCCATCGGCCGATGAGCATTATGGAAGCGCTTTCCGCGTTGGCATTCCAAACCTTCTCCGCCTTTTTCATCCAGCCGTGCAAATTGTCGAAGCCGCGATTGGCCGCCGCTTCGGCGTCCAGCACTTCGCCCTTGTCCGTCACGGGGACGACCGCCTCGAAGGGCTGGAACACACGATAAGGCAAAATGCTCTCACCCAGCAGCACGGGGCGCAAGAATTCTGCTTCCACCCGATTCTCTATCGCTGGCAGGCTTTTCCAAGGTTCCTTCTCCTGATTTCTTCTCCGGCTTGCGACATAAGGCGCGCTCGGGTCCGCGCCGAGCCGGCCCATTATTCTGCGCTCGACAAAACACAACATGCGCGGCACCAAGGTCGCGCCTTGACGAAACAGCTTCCGGTAGGGCGAGCCGCCCACAAACATCGCGATTTCCAAAGCGGGCGCGCCTTCGCGAACTTTCAGCCTTTGATCCGCGATCGCTTCCGGCGCGTCACGAAATGGCAACGTCCCGGAATAAGCGCGGACCTTGTCAGGCAAGGGCTTTGATGTCGCGCGGCGGCGCCCGAAGACAGCGCACGATGGCACCGGAAACAAGGGCTGGACGCTATCGTCCATCGTCCAGACTTCATCCCAGGCAATTCGCGCGGACATGAACGATCCCGACCGGAGCCGCTCGAATTGGTCGCGCGAGAGCGCCGCGAGCGGGAGGACAAAAGCGAGCTTGCCTCCCGAGCGCAGATAGAGCCACGCCACGCGCACGGTGAAAAGCGCGCAAAGATCGTTCTGCGTCGCGAGCTTGCCGCCAACATAAACCTTTTCGCCCTTCGCCAGCGCCTTAAACCGCTTTTGCAAGTCGGTGCTCATGTGGCGATAGGCGACCCAGGGCGGATTGCCGATGACGATGCTGGCCCAGCCATCGGCGGGAAGAGAAGGCCAAGGGCCGCGAAAGATTGCGCGCCACATAGGCCCACACCGAATCGCGCCCTTCGCGCCGGAGCTTGTCGAAGGTGACATAGGTCTTGCCGAGGTCCTTTATCGCCAGTTTCTGCTCGTTCGTCACGTCGGCGCGGTAATGCTGCTCGGTGATGCGGAAAAGCGCCGCCTCGATCTGCGCGCGAGTCATGCCCGCTTCCGACCCACTGCGCATCCGCTCGATGGCCCTGTCGAAAAGGGCGGGGTCGCGACAAAACGTGTCTGGGAAGTCGAGCTGCTCGCGTCCATTGGCATCGCGCGTTCCGCTCGCTCCCTCGCCAGCGGGCGGCGGCGGCACGCGAATCGTCAATTCCTTGCCGCCAACGATCTCGCTGATCGACAATTGCATCGCGTCGCCGAGATAGACAGGGATGGACAAGCCGCCTTTGCGATCCTTCAGCGCGGGCGCGAGCGCCAATAGATTAAGTGACGCGCGCGATGATGACGGCGACGGGGTGAATATCCATGCCTTCGATCCGCGCGCAGACTTCTGGCGCACGAAGCTCGGGGTTCATGTCCGATTCCTCCGCCTCGCGTAAGAACACGCGGATTGCGTGAAACAGAAAAGTGCCCGAACCGCAGGCCGGATCGAGCACGTGTTCCACCAGCGGCCGGTCGATGACGTGTTTCACCATTTTGGCGGCAAGCCAATCCGGCGTATAATATTCGCCGAGTCCATGGCGCTGATCGCGGTCAATGAGCGACTCGTAAAGAACCTTGAGAACGTCGCTATCGACTTCCGCGAGGCGAAAACGCCGGACATGCCCCATGATTCGGCGCACGAGTTCCTCGCCCTCCGCATCGGCCACGGCCCAATCGAAAAAATCGCTTTCGACGGCGCCGGAAATGCCCGCTGATTGAAACGCCTCGCCCGAAAGAAGCCGTTTCGGATCGTCTTCCCTCAGGCCGAGAACGGCGAGCGCGATGCACTTGGCGACGATAACAAGAAATGTGTGCTGAAACCACAGCGCGTCGCTCTCGACCTCGCGTCCATAAACGAGTTTCAACAGCTGGGCCCAGAGTTGCCTTTTGAGGGCGACTGCGGCGTCGCGGCCAAGCCGGCCCCAAAGGCTGGCGAGCGCCGCACCGGCGCGGCGAAAGGCGACCGAATCCTGCCCAAGTTCGATGCGGATGGTCAATGGATCAGGAGGCAGCGATACCTTCAATGCCACGACGCCGTCGAGCCAGGCGAGAAAGGGTTCGGGTTTTTCGGGATCGAGAATGATTTCCTTGATCTTAGTAAGCTTGCCGTCCTCGAGCTCATAGGCGATCCATTGGCGCCCATCGGAGGCTATCCCGACAAATTTCTCGCCTTCTTCCCTCTCGCAATCGCCGAGATAGTCCGGCATCTTGCGCTCGACATCCGCCAACTCCCTGGCAAGATCGCGCTTGGCTTCGAAAACAGTCCGGCCGATCAGCGCGTCGAGACGGCCGCGCACCACGGGGACCCGGCGCTCGAAATCGAGAGCTGAAAGGTCAGCGCCAAATTCCTCGACCAGCAACTGCCGGAAATCGGCCTTGACCTCGTCATGGCCTGGTTTTCCTGCGAGGTGGCGCAGGAGATCTATCGTGGACGGAGCGATCACCCATCGAAAATAGCTGCCGCCTCAGAGCTGGACAATCCGGGCGGGCGGCCAATACGGAGCTTTCTTCACAATTTTCAACACCTGGCGGGCCTGGATGCGGCCCCGGACAGGCATACGCGGAAGCCGCAGAGCGAGCCCTATACCGGCGTTTCGTGGCATGGTAAGGAGCGCTCCGTGGCGTGGCTGGCGTTGTTTGGGAGCAGGGTCCGGACGCGATTCTTCGGAGAGAAAACTAGCATGACAGAGCCAGCACGGTTGGATCGAAAAGGCACCGGCATGAAGCAGAAGGCAAAGGAAGGCGGCAAGGGCGACACCTTGAAGGTCATCGTTCAGGCGCTGCTCATCGCTCTCGTCGTGCGCACCTTTTTGTTTCAGCCGTTCAATATTCCTTCCGGCTCGATGATCCCGACCTTGCTGATCGGCGATTACCTTTTCGTCTCCAAATATACCTACGGCTATTCGAATCACTCCTTTCCGTTCAGCCCAGATTTGTTTTCCGGCAGGATTTTCGCCGCACCGCCGAAACGCGGCGACGTCGTCGTCTTCAAGCTTCCGCGCGACGGACAGACCGACTACATCAAGCGCGTGATCGGCCTGCCTGGCGACGAGATTCAAATGAGGGAAGGCCGGCTTTACATCAATGGCGAAATCGTCCCGCGCGAGCCGATTGCCAAGGTCCATACCGAGAATTTTTACGGGCGCGAAACCAGCGTTCCGACCTATCGCGAAACACTGCCCGGCGGAGTCAGCCACACGATCATCCAGATTCAGGGTGACACCGGATTCAACAGCAATACCGAGGTGTTCGAGGTGCCGGCCGGAGATTATTTCATGATGGGCGACAACCGGGACAATTCGACGGACAGCCGGGTTCCGCCCGATCAGGGAGGCGTCGGCTTCGTGCCAATTGAAAATCTTGTCGGACGCGCCGAGGTGATCTTCTTTTCGGTTGGCAAGGGCGAGCCGGCCTGGATGTTTTGGGAATGGCCGTGGACAGTGCGCTTCGACAGGATGCTCAAATCCGTGAAATAGAATGGCGCGGCAAGTCCGGGATATCAGGGCACTCGAGGCGCGGATTGGGCACAGTTTCGCCGATCGCGATCTGATCGCGGCGGCGCTGACCCATGTTAGCGCGGCGGCGGGGCGCAAGCGCGAAACCTATCAAAGGCTCGAATTTCTCGGCGATCGCGTATTGGGTCTCGCCGTTTCCGGGATGTTGTACGAAGCGTTCCCCGAGGCCGGCGAGGGAGAACTTTCGCGCCGCCTCGCAGGCCTCGTCCGCAAGGAGAGCTGCGCCGAGGTCGCCCTCGCCTGGGGCGTTGATTCCTGCGTCCGGCTTGGCGAAACCGAACAGCAAACAATAACCCCCAGCATGGCGATTTTGGGCGATGTTTGCGAAGCGATCATCGGCGCGGTTTTCCTCGATGCGGGCTACGAGGCGGCGAAGGCCGTCGTGATCACCGCCTTCGGCGAACGGATGCACGCGCCGGGACGCCCGTTGCGCGATCCAAAGACGGCGCTGCAGGAATGGGCGCAAGCGCGCGGCCTTCCCGCGCCGCTCTATCGCGAGACCGCGCGATCCGGGCCAGACCACGCGCCGGAATTCACGATTTCCGTCGAAGTGCCTGGCTACCGGAAAGCCGAGGCGAAGGGCTTTGTGAAGCGCCTCGCCGAGCAAGCCGCGGCGGCGGCTTTCATCGCGCGCGAGAGCATCGGCCAGGACCTCCAAAAGGGCGCCTCGTGAAAGGCGGACGCGGCAGCGGAACAAGCTGCGGCTTCGTCGCCCTCATCGGCGCCCCCAACGCGGGCAAATCGACGCTGATCAATTGGCTCGTTGGCACGAAGATCTCGATTGTTTCGCGCAAGGCTCAGACGACGCGGAGGTCCGTGCGCGGGATTGCCCTGGAACGCAAGGCCCAAATCGTTTTCGTCGATACGCCGGGCATATTCGCGCCGAAACGCCGGCTCGACCGGGCGATGGTGGCGGCCGCCTGGGGCAGTGCCGGCGATGCCGATGCGGCCGCGCTGCTTGTCGATGTCCATAGAGGTATCGATGCCGAGGTCGAGGCCATTCTCGGCCGCCTGCCGCAAATCGCCGCCAGGAAGATTCTTGTCCTCAACAAGATCGATACCGTGGAACCGCCAAAACTACTCGAGCTCGCCGGCAGGCTTAACCACGCGCTCCCCTTTGCGCAAACGTTCATGATCTCGGCCTTGCGAGGCCACGGCGTAGCCAAATTCAAACAGGAACTCGCCGCGCTGATGCCGCCTGGCCCGTGGCTTTATCCGGAGGATCAGATTTCGGACATGCCCTTGCGCCTGCTCGCCGCCGAGATCACCCGCGAAAAACTATTCAAGCGCTTGCACGATGAGCTCCCCTATTCATCGACGGTCGAAACCGAGCTTTGGCAAGACATGCCGGACGGCTCGGCGCGGATCGAACAGACGATCTATGTGCTGCGCGAAGGCCATAAAAAAATCGTGATCGGCGAAGGCGGACGTACCATCAAGGCGATCGGGTCCGCGGCGCGCAAGGAGATTATCGAGGCGGCCGGACAAAAGGTGCATCTTTTTTTGTTCGTCAAGGTGCGCGAGCACTGGCTCGACGACCCCGAACGCTACCGGGAAATGGGGCTCGATTTCCCTAACAGCCTGTTTTGAAACTCAATAAACGGGAAACAACCTGACGGCTTTTTATCTGGCATTGCAGTTGGCGTACGGGAAAGCCAGCATCTTGATACAGAAAACAGCTATCCTATTATTCGACACCGGGAGTTTCAAAACGAACCCCAAGGTTTAACTCTAGTTATGGAGAGTCTTTATGTTTTATAAAATAAAGCGTTTCTTCTTTGTTGCGGTAGCGTTTCTCCTTGGAATGGTCTCCTTTCAAAATTTCGCCTATTCAGCCGGCGTGACCTCATCGCCACAGACTCCCCTAACCGTGGATCAAAACTCTTGCGGTGTGATCGTCATGG
>JBAUNU010000418.1:0-6569 GCA_049579405.1 Methylocella sp. | reverse complement strand
GCGCCTCCGCGCTGAAATCACCGCTATTGTGATCGTTTTTCAGCCGGGCGCAATGGCTTTGCCTTGAGGGCGCCTAAAGTGTTGCCGCCTAGCCTAGCGGCGGTTCCCCCGTGTCGCCGTCGCTGCTTCCAGAGCCCGGAGTATCCCAATCTTCCGGTTTCGGTTTGTGGCCCAGGATTCGCTCAATCCGCCGCATTTGCCAGCCGACCAGCCAGCGGCCGGCTAGAATCGTTGCGCCGACGACAAAGAACGCGAAGATCCAGCCGATACCGCCCAAGCGCATGGCCTCGATGGCGTCATCGCCGATGCCGATATTGTTCATGGCGTAATCCCTGCTCCCCCGTACCTTTCATTTGAGCATGTCCGCGCCAAACGCAAGGCGCGGCGCCCAAAACGCCAAGGCCCCGCGATGCGCGGCACCGCGGCTGTGGCCGAAGTGAGCTGGGAGAGCCGCGCTCGCTCGTTGAGGGGAATCTAAGCAGGTGGTTTGCCGTTGCGCCAACGGTGTAGAAGCTTGCGTTGTAAGATGTCCGCAAAGTTCATTTCTGAAAACAAGTGAACTTTCCGGAACGACTCCCTCAAAGATCTGGCCGCCAGGCATGGCTTGGGCGCCTGCTGCTCGACACCGCTTCTTTCGAGCCAGGGCGAATTGCTGGGCGCACTGGCGATGTACTACCGCCAACCACATGATCCCGGCGTGCATGAAGCAGCAACTGATCGAGCGGGCGACGCACTTGGCGGCTATCGTGATCGAGCGCAAACGGGACGAAGACACCCTGCGCCAGAGCCGAGAAAATCTCACCGCGGCTCTGGCCGCTTCGGACACCGGAACCTTTCGCTGGAACCTCGCGACGGGCGAGTTTTCGGATTTCGACCGGAACCTGAAGCGTCTCTTCGGCTTTGCCCAATGGGACCGGTCAGGTTGCCGTCACCTGGAGGGTTGATGGACCAAAGCCGGGTACTTTGCACCTGCAATGGAAGGAAACGGGCGGCCCCACTGTTAAGCCGCCAAGCCGAAAAGGTTTCGGATCGCGACTGATCGAACGCACTCTCGTGCACGATTTGAACGGAAACGCGAACATCGACTATCGGCCCGACGGCATCGTATGTACCATCACAAGTAATCTCGGCACAGCATCTGGCGAGAACCCTAAGGGGCATTCATGATGGAGGCGGTATGAGCGGCGAGATGTTCTGTCGCCAAGTGCTCATAGTCGAAGACGAAGGTGCGGTGGCCATGCTCTTGGAAGATATGCTCGCCGATCTCGGACATGAGGTCGTCGCCACCGTCGGCCAGTTGGACCGGGCGGCTGAGCTAGTCGCCGAAGCCGCGATCGATGTTGCGATTTTAGACGTGAACCTCAATGGCGGGCATACTTATTCGCTGGCAACCGTGCTCAAGTCGCGTGGCGTTCTCTTTATTTTCGCGACTGGATACGGCGCTGCCGGATTGAATGTGGAGGGGGAACGCGCCAGTTTTGGAGAAGCCGTTTCAAGCTGGGGATTTGAAACGCGTCCTGCACGAGGTGTTTGAGCACCGAGCCATTTGAGACTGGGCCGAGGCGGATGCGGCAGTGGACCTGGGTACTGCCATTGCTCGCGCCGGCGAGACTGCTGGGCCATCGCGGACGCCAAGGGACTCCAACGAGGCTTGGCAACGACGGTCCCGGCGCAACGATGGCGGCAAGCGCCCGGCGCCAGCGTCTGGAACCCACCAGACCTTTCCGCTTTTCCGATTAAGCAGCAGATCATTTCGGGTCCATTATCCCAGAAAGCCGGTCAACCGGTTCGTAGCAAGCCGGTACAAACGCAAAAGGAGAAACCGGCAATATATAATTTACTCTCTCAGGCTTCATTTACCGGCCTGCATCATGGCCTCACTGGCAAATTAGCCGCCGCCGGCGTCCCGAACAAGACGCCGCCTTCGTTCCCCCGCCGCCTTGCCTCCGGCCTCGTCGCAACCCAGCTCTTGCTCGGCACGGCTACTGTCTCGGCCCTTGCCTCCGCCGCACCGGCCGGCGCCACCACCGTTCTGGGCCCGCACGACGACTGTCAGGGCGTCGCGACGGCCACCATCATGCGCCCGCACGGCGTCTGGCAGGTGAGCTAAGGGGCTGCGATGACGAGGTTTATCCCGTTGACTCAGGTTCATCTATATTAGCGGCTGAATTTAGTGGCTGAGCCGGTTTGACGGGTTGATCTCGGTTGACGCTCTGTGCGGGCGGCGCGCCGGCAACGGCTTCCCTGGAAACGCGTTAAGGGACGCTCGTCCGCTTGCGGCCGGGCTTTGGCTTTACCTCCAAGCCTGGCATGGTGTGGCCGTCCTTGTGGTGAAGCACTTCCTTAAGCCTGTTGCGTTCGAAAATGATGATCACGAAAATCGACAGGCAAAGGGGGATCAGCAGGTAGGCAAGGCGGAAGAGCAGCAAAGCCGCCAGCACCTGAGTATGTGGCATCTCCGGCATGGCGCTGATGAAGAACCATTCAAAAACGCCCAAGCCGCCTGGCGCACTGGACCAAAGCGCGGCGCCAAATGAGAAGAGGAATACCCCGAGCACGATGAAAAAGCCGGGATTGCCGGCCTCCGGCAACGCGAAATAGATTATGCCAGCGGCTCCGAGGATTTCGAGGGGCGCCGCCAGCAGTTGCCGGGCGGTGATTTCCGGTTTCGGATATTCCAGCCGGAAGCCTCTTATTATCAGGGGCCTAAATCTGAAAATGGAACCGATCACATAGACGGCGACGCCGCCGAGGAAAATCACACCCACCAGCCGGGCGGTCGTTTTATCGGTGAGAAATCGCAAATTTGCCGGCAGCAACCCGCGAAAGCGGCCTAATTGCTCCGGCTCCAGAACCGATATGAGACCGCCGATGAGGACGGTGCCGAGGAGGAACGTTAACGAGGTAACGGCAACAAGAACCGCGACTTGCGCCGCGCTCAGCCCTTTCGAGTGATAGGCGCGATAGCGGACAATTCCGCCCGAAAAAACGGTTGCGCCAATATTATGCGAGAGGGCGTAGGTCGTAAAGGAGCAGAGCGAGATGAAGACCCAGGAAATATTCTTCACGCCGAGATGGAGCAGCGCAATCCGGTCGTACCAAGCCAACGCCGCATAAGCGATGAGCGTCGATAGGATTACCACCAGATAACGTCCGGGCGAAATTGATTTTAGGTAATGCCAGACGTCCGGCCCGACGGCTTCGCCTTCGAACTCCCGGTGGAGAAGCCAGAGCGAAACGGCAACCGCGGCGAGGCCCATCAGCGGCCAGACAAAATCAAGAATGCGCTTCATCGCTCTCCGGAGGGCACGGATGGCCGCGCCGCGACGCGAGCCCCCGCCGCCGTGCCCGGGCGGCATCCCTGCATAAGGCGTGCTCCGAAGACAAGGGGTAACTTCAAGGACCGCGCGGTCATGCGGAACCATCGCCGATGCCTTCGCCTCAGATGTAAGCAAGAAAGCTCAGGCTTCAATGCGCGCGTGCAGAGCCGGATTTCCGGCCGCTATCCCGCCAGCAGGGTCGTGCCGCCGCCATCGAGAATCCGCCCGTTGCCGGGGCCGGCGAGCGCTTCGTCAAGAAACCGGCGGGCCTCATCGAGCTGAGCCGTCAGTTCCTCCGACGAACGCTGGAGATTGTACTTACGCGTGCGCGCGGCACGCGCGTAAGTAGGGTAGGCAAAATGGGATATATCGGATATGCCGGCTCGTTGCTCCTCGATTGCGATTTCACGCTCGAGTTCCCGCGCCATCTTGGAAAACTCGGCTATCATCGTTTCGATCTGCGCTACGCGGCGGCGCGTTTCGTCGACCTGGAAGCGCCTGAGACGCGCAAGGGTATCCCGCGACTTCATTATTCAACTCCAAGGCGCAGGTTGGATCCGGGACAAGATGTTGGGAAAAGGGCTAGATTTTATCGACAAGGATCTGCTCCAACTCATTGATATTACAAGGTCCGCGATCGGCAGGCGCATCAGCCTAGCCCGCGGGGTTTTCCCGCGCGGTTCGACTCTGCCCCAGCAAAGTTGCCCATTCGTTACCTGTGAGCGAGACGGCAGAAATCTTTCGGAGCCATGGCCAGCTTGTATAGTTGTCCCGCGCTTTGATTCGGCAGGCTCCCAACCGCTATCTCCCGGGGTTTTGAACCTCGGGATCGAAATCAACGATTGCTGTCCTTCGTCGCGCAAGCTTCGTTCGCCAAGATTTGCTGCAAGAGGCGGCGAAACGAATCAACCGCCTGACCGTGGCGAGGCAGGCGACGGCGAGTTCGAACCATCTTTTCGACGGAATGTTTTTGTTAACCAATGCCCGTTAAGGTTACGGAATTCGTAGCGAGCCCCCATCTCGGAACAACCGGCCTGAACAGCCGCCGCGGGGACTTGAAGCGATCTTGCGCGCCGGCAAGGCGACCGACGGGGGCAAGGCTGGGACCTCACATGCGCGTTCTATTGATTGAAGACGACAGCGCGACGGCGCAAAGCATAGAGCTGATGCTCAAGTCCGAGAGTTTCAATGTCTACACGACGGATCTCGGCGAGGAAGGTATCGATCTCGGCAAGCTTTACGATTACGATATCATCTTGCTCGATCTGAACCTCCCCGACATGTCAGGGTACGAGGTGTTGCGCACTCTGCGTGTCGCCAAGGTCAAGACGCCGATCCTCATTCTTTCGGGGCTCGCGGCGATCGAGGACAAGGTCAAGGGCTTGGGCTTCGGCGCCGACGATTATTTGACCAAGCCGTTCCATAAGGACGAACTGGTCGCCCGCATCCAGGCCATCGTCCGGCGCTCGAAAGGCCACGCCCAATCGGTCATCGCGACGGGAGATCTTATCGTCAATCTCGATCAGAAAACCGTCGAGGTCGCGGGCGCGCGCGTGCATTTGACCGGCAAGGAATATCAGATGCTAGAGCTGCTCTCGCTGCGCAAGGGCACGACCCTGACGAAGGAAATGTTTCTCAACCATCTCTACGGCGGCATGGACGAGCCGGAACTGAAGATCATCGACGTTTTCATCTGCAAGCTGCGCAAAAAACTCGCCAATGCGAGCGATGGCCACAATTATATCGAAACGGTTTGGGGGCGCGGCTATGTCCTCCGCGAGCCGCGCGCCGACGAGGAACGAATCACCGCGTGAGCCTTCAATCCCGGTAGATGCCGGCGTTAAGCTGCCGCTCGGACGGTCCGGGGCAGCAAGCCGCCCCGGACATCGGACGTTAGAGCATGTCCCGGAAAACTAGCTCGACTTTTTCGATTCCGGCATGCTCCAACTCTTTAAGATTGAGCTGCGTCCTTATCGATCGAATAATTCTAGTTGATCGGGACGCGCTCTAACAGACTAAGCAGCGCGGCGGATTTTCACGCTTGGGAAGTCCACCGGAACGTCGAGCGCTATGTTGACGTAATTGGTGAACAGGTTGAGCGCGACATGGGCGATAATCTCGACGATTTGACCGTCGTCGAAGCCCGCCGCGCGCAAGGCCTCGATATCCGCGTCCGCCACCTGCCCCCGGTGCTCGACCAGCTTTAGCGCGAAAGCGAGCGCGGCGCTGGTCTTTGGATCGGCCGAGCGCCCGGCCTGGGCATCCGCCATTTCCTCGCCGCTCGCGCCGGCATTTTTGCCAAGCACGTATGCGCGGCGAGACAATAGGAGCAGGCGTCCCGGTCGGCCACCGCCACGGCGATCATTTCGCCGAGCTTGGCACCGATCGTTCCCGCCCCAAGCGCCCCGAGCGCACCCCACATGCTCTTCAAGGCAACCGGCGAATTGGCAACGGCGCGGAGCATGTTCGGCGCCGTGCCGAAGGCGCCCCTCATCTCATCGAGCAGCGGCTTCGCGGCGCCGGTTGCGGTTGCGGGATCAACAAGCTTCACTCTTGGCATGGGATTCTCCTTTGCTTGTAAAAAGGGCGGCTGGCTTGCGAACCAGAACGCCCGGTTTGGCGCGGGCTTGCCGCGCCTTCCTCCCGCCGGGTGCCACGTTCTCCGCCCGGCGGCGGGGAGTATGATCCGATCGCATGGAAACGGATCACCCGTGCTCCACCGCAATCATCGCGCTGAAAAATGTCATGGCCGGACCTCCTGGCGCGGGCGGGGATCGTGAAAGCGTTCCAGTTGCGCGCCGTTTCGGGTGCCCCCGCTTGCTCATGTTCGCCGCAATCGAGGCGCAGCGCCCGGTTGCCGAAGGGCGCATCGACGAATGCGCAGTGATGCGGCTCCGCCCCCTCCGGATGCGCATTCGGCCGGAAATATTTGCAGGTAACGCACATCCGTTGCGGCGGAATCGCATTGCGAAGTTGCAGGCTCCGGATGAGCTTGATCAGCGTTTTCAATAGGCTGGCCTGTTCCGCATCGGTCAGATCCGCCAAAGCGGCGGCCGCGAGCGCGGGAGCGGTGGCAGCCGGTTGCGCGCAGGCCTCTGGCGTCGCCTTGACGATGGTGGCGCGGGCATCCGCCGGATCGGCTTGCTGGCGGACTAGTACTACAGTTGTAATTTTTTTGAGGAGCGCTTCTACTTATCCGTGATTCGATGGAGGGGTAGATGTCGGTATCGGAATGGTCTGGTGCGTCGC
>JBAUNU010000417.1:0-6133 GCA_049579405.1 Methylocella sp. | reverse complement strand
GACCATACTACTGTGGAACAGTGCCGGGCGGCTGCTTGACGCTGGCGGTGGGCGGCTCTAGAGCCTGCGCCCTGCCGCTGCGGGTGTAGCTCAGTTGGTTAGAGCGCCGGCCTGTCACGCCGGAGGTCGCGGGTTCAAGTCCCGTCTCTCTCGCCATTGCCTTTGGCGCCATGGCCTTTGGCAAAGAGCTGCAAGCGGTTGATTTCCTTGTCGAGCATCCGCAAATCCTGCCACGCCAGCGTTTTTTGCGCCGGTTGGCGCAGAAGATATGCGGGATGCAGCATGGCGAGCGCCCGGATTTCCGTGTTGCCCGCGAAGGCGAACCAGCGTCCGCGCATGCGCATGATGCCTTCCTTGCCGCCAAGGAGCGTTTGTGCCGACGCGGCGCCAAGACAGACCAGAATTTTGGGGTCCACGAGCGCGATTTGGCGGCGGGTGAAGGGCAGACAGGCCGCCGTTTCGAGCGGCGTCGGCGTGCGGTTTCCCGGCGGACGCCAAGGCACGACATTGGCGATATAGACCTTTCCGCGGTCGAGCCCGATTGAGGCCAGCATCTTGTCGAGCAATTGGCCCGCGCGGCCGACGAAAGGCACCCCCTCGCGGTCCTCGTCGGCGCCGGGCGCCTCGCCAATGAACATAATGTCCGCGCTGGGGCAGCCATCGCCAAAAACGAGCCGGGTCGCGGTTGCCTTAAGGCCGCAGCCTTCGAAGCGCGCAAGTTTTTCGCGCAGATCGTCGAGATCTTTCGCGGCGGCGGCATGGTCCCTCGCGGTCTCTATGGCCTCGGGTAGAAGGGCCGTGGCGGGCTCCCGCATGAGACGGCTTGCTTCGATCGTTTCCGGCGGCGCGGGGGAGAGGCTGCGCAATTCCGCAGGGAGACAAACGCTGGCGCGGCTTTCGGCGAAGCGGTCATGCGGAACGTCATCGACGGCGATATCGACGCCCATGTCCGCGTACCAGCGCAACAGTCCGGTCAAACCTTCAGCCACGATCAGAACCCGCTCCCGGCGGATGGTCCTCAATCCATGCAGGAAACAAGCCGCAGGGTTGCCGCTTTGGCCGGCTCTACCCTAGCTCGCATTGAATTCCAAAGCTCCATCGTATACGATTACTGGTCCCCTTATCAGGCTTGGTTCCGGCACCTTGACCCCTTTTCGCCTGCCAGGTGCGCATGCCGTTGTTGCCAAATCGTCCCCCAAATCTCAATGTTTTAGGGACGTCAACGAAGACGAGGAATGGGGCATTTTTCAACAGAATTCCCGGCGGCGCAAGGACCGAAAACCACCATGACCGAGGCAGGAATTAGGTTGCCGCCACGCGAAACCATGGATTTCGATGTCGTGATCATCGGCGCCGGCCCCGCGGGCCTCGCCGCCGCGATCCGCCTCAAACAGCTTGAGCCGGAAGTTTCGGTCGTTGTCGTCGAAAAAGGCGCCGAACTCGGCGCCCATATTTTGTCCGGCGCGGTGATCGATCCTTGCGCTCTTGACAAACTCCTCCCCGATTGGCGCCAGGGTCGAGACCGGCCTTTGACAACCGAGGTGACGGCCGACCGGTTCTATCTGCTCGGCCCCGCGAGGGCGCTCCGGCTACCCAATTTCATCATGCCGCGCCTCATGAGCAATCATGGCAATTTCATCGGCTCGCTTGGCAACGTCGTGCGCTTTCTCGGCGCGAAAGCGGAGGCCTTGGGTGTCGATATCTTTCCTGGCTTCGCGGGCTCCGAGGTCCTTTATGGGCCTGCGGACGCGGTTTTGGGCATAGCCACGGGAGACATGGGAATTTCCCGCGACGGCCGCCTCAAAAGCGGTTTTACGCGGGGCATCGAAGTTCGCGGCAAATATACCTTGATCGCCGAGGGTGCGCGCGGTTCGCTCGCCAAGGAGCTCATCGCGAAGTTCGGCCTCGACAAAAATCGCGAGCCGCAAAAATTCGGCATCGGCTTGAAGGAGCTTTGGCGGATCGATCCGTCGTTGCACCGGCCTGGCCTCGTCCAGCATACCTTCGGCTGGCCGCTGGATGATCGCACCGGCGGCGGCTCGTTCCTCTATCATTTCGAAGACGGACTCGTCGCCGTTGGTTTCGTGGTTCACTTGAACTATTGGAATCCGACGCTGTCTCCGTTTGACGAATTTCAGCGCTTCAAGACGCATCCCGTGATCGCGCCCTTGTTTGCCGGCGGCCAGCGGATTTCGTTCGGCGCAAGGGCCATCACCGAAGGCGGCTGGCAAGCGGCGCCAAAACTCGTCTTTCCCGGCGGCGCGCTCATTGGCTGCGCGGCGGGGTTCGTAAATGTGCCCCGCGTCAAAGGTTCGCATAATGCGATTCTTTCGGGAATGCTCGCGGCGGAACATGTGGTTGCCGCGCTAGAAGCGGGGCGCGCCCATGATGAGCTTATGTCCTATGAAGAGGCGTGGCGCGGCTCGCCGATAGGCCGCGACCTTTACAAGGTCCGCAACGTCAAGCCGCTCTGGTCGAAATTCGGCACCAGGGCCGGCATTGTGCTCGGCGGCCTCGACATGTGGGTGAATGAAATTTTCGGCACCTCGCCGCTCGGCACCTTGGCCCATGGCCAACCGGATTACGCAAGCCTGAAACCGCTCGCTGAGGTGACACCCATTCAATATGCGAAGCCGGATGGCAGGCTCACTTTCGACAGGCTCGCCTCGGTTTATGTTTCCAACACCAATCATGTGGAAGATCAGCCCTGCCATCTGCGCCTGAAGGACCCATCAATTCCGATTGCGGCAAACCTGCCCGAATATGGCGAACCGGCGCGGCTCTATTGCCCCGCCGGCGTCTACGAAGTGGTCTACGGCAATGAGGCGGAACAGAGCGATCCGCGTTTTGTGATCAACGCCCAAAATTGCGTCCACTGCAAGACGTGCGACATCAAGGACCCGGCGCAAAACATCGATTGGGTTCCGCCAGAGGGCGGCGGCGGCCCGAATTATCCGAATATGTAGCGGCTTTCGCTTTTCAGAAGTGCCGGTTTTGAATTTGGAATGTCCGGCTCCAAATCAAGAGACATCGGTGCAGACCGCCTGTCGCACCCGCATCGTCCGGCCGGCGGTGATTAAACCACTGGCGGCGGCACGGAGCGGATCCGTCGCGTGCCGCCGCCATTTACAAAAATGTTTATTTCGGAGGTTGGGAAGGCCGGCCTTGAGGCAGCGAGCCGCTTTCTGAGCCGGGCTTACCTTCTACCCCAGGTGCGCCGGCAGCGGTCGAGGTATCTCCACCACCCGCATTCGAACGGCCTGTTTGGTCCTTTTGAATAGCCGTGCTCGGTTGAACATCCGTCCCCACTGCAGGTCCGGAGGTATTTCCAGGGCCCGCCCCCGGGGCGTTACTGGTATTTTGGGCGAGGGCAAATTGTCCCAAGGAAAAGAATAGAAATGAAGCCAGGGTCGCCGTCGGACGTGCCACGCGAATGTTCATACTGTTTCTCCCTATTGCGTTACGCTAGCCGTAGCCATGACTCAAACGTTGAGACGCGACAACGGTTCCGCGCTCAGCCTAGGGATCGCCGGGTGGTTGCCGATCGTGATGTGCCTCACGCTAAAATTGATTTCGATCCGCATCACCATCCATCACCATTCAGATATCAATTGAGATATCAATCAAAAATAGATGCTTGGCTTCCGCTTACGCGGGCAATCGATCAATGGCCAGCCCGATCTTTATCCGTTGTTTTCGCCGCGCGTTACGACAAACTTGGCTATGTCGGCAATTTGATCCATGCCGCGTGAGAATGTCCTCGCCTCGGCGTGGCGTGAACCCGCTTGCGTGCAGTCACATTCGGCGGAACCTTATTCGTGGACTTTCGTTTGAGAGTCGTCAATTGTGACAGACATAAACGTGAGGAGATGGATAATGGGTAGCACCACGGATAAAGTTTCTGGCGTCGCCAATCAGGCCGCGGGAAAAGTCAAGGAAGCGGCCGGTAAAGCCACCGGCTCGGAAAAGCTGGAAGCCGAAGGCCTCGCTCAGCGGGGGAAAGGCAAGGGTGAAAAGCTCGCCGGTGATGCGAAACAGTCGGTTAAGGACGCAACCAACAAGGTTGCCGATGCCGCGAACAAAAAACTCTGAACTGTCCCGGAACGAATCTGAATTGCTGTTGGCGGAGAGAGATCGATCATGGGAACTATCCTGCTCATCATCTTGATTTTGCTTCTCCTTGGCGCACTTCCGACTTGGCCATATAGCGGTGGCTGGGGCTATTATCCCTCTAGCGGCCTAGGACTGGTGTTCATCATCGTCCTTATTCTCGTGCTGATGGGCAGACTGTAGAGGCTCCGTCGCGGGATCTTAAGTGAATGCGAGCGAGCGGTGACAACAAAGAAACCAAAGGAAAGCAAATGGACGGCCGAGGTGACGCAAAATAGCGATGCCATGGATCTGGAAAATGGTATCTTTAAGAGCGATAACCCGGCCAAGATCGCCCGGTCTTTGAAGCACTCCGCCGAGCGCAGCGAGCGCCTAAAATCGTCTCCGTTCCGCTCGGCGATGTCGATGTTGACGTTTTACATCAATAGGGGCGGCAAGAACTTGAGCACGGCACGAAAGCGAAAACTTGAAGCCGCAAAAGTGAAGTTGCGCGAGGCATTCGGGCGAAAGCCACGCTGACGCCTCTGCTAATAGACAGCGTTTTTTTTTGGCCTCGCATTGGGAAATTCCGATTAGGTGCGCTTAGTTAAATCCGGAGAAGAATTTGCGAGAACGGTCCTTAAGGGAACTCGCGCAAATTGCCCAAGGGGTTGCCTGTTGCGGGCGCTGCCCTTTGTACATCGATGCGACGCAGGCGGTGGTTGGCGAGGGGCCCGCGCCCGCGGCGATCATGCTGGTGGGCGAACAACCGGGCGATCAGGAAGATCGCGCGGGGCGTCCTTTTGTCGGGCCAGCGGGCGGCCTTCTCGATCGCGCCTTGAAAGAAAGCGATCTGGACCGGAGCAAGGTCTTCGTGACTAATGTCGTAAAGCATTTCAAGCATGAACAGCGCGGCAAGCGCCGTATCCATAAGCAGCCCGGCCGATATGAAGTACAGCGGTGCCGTTGGTGGTTGGATCAGGAAATGGCAATTGTGAAGCCAAAGCTCGTTGTGGCTCTTGGCGCGACCGCCGCACGGGAAATTGCTGGCCGGCCGATAACGTTGTCACGCGAGCGTGGCCGGCTAATTCGCTTTGGTGATGGACGCAATGCATTGGCGACTGTCCATCCCGCGGCCATCCTTCGAATCAGGGAAGAAACTTCCCGGGATGACACCTACAAGGCTTTCGTCGCCGATCTGAAAAGAGCCAAGCGGCTCGTCGACGAGCTGAAGGCTGTGAAGGCCTGAGCGTATCCGAATTGATGCGAAGGCACGTGATACGCTTATTCTCACGGGCGCCGAAACCGGCGTCTGTGTTCTCGACTGCTTGGCGCGATCGATCACGGCTATCGTGTCATTATAGCCGAAGACGCAGTCTGCAGCTCATCCGGTCAGGGCCATGATTCGTTGCTCGCCCTTTTTGCGCAACGCTTCAGTCTTCAGCTCGAGGTTGCCGATACGCAAACGATACTCTTTACGTGGGCAGCCGTCTGAACGCGACTTGGCCGCACTTCGTCTCGGCTGACGGTCGCCGCAAGCGCTGCCGCATGCATCGCTTTTGTGGTTCGTGCGTTTACTGAACGCTGATGCCCCCCTGAAAGACAGAAACATGGACGATCGATATCCGCGCCATCGGCCTGCGAAGCTGGACGAGCAGACGGATAAGGTTGCCCGCGAGGCCATCCAGGAGGCACGCATGGTGACTCCGGGTATTCAAGCTCTTTTCGGCTTTCAGCTGATTGCGGTATTCAACGAGCGCTTTAAAGAGCTTACGGAGGACGAGCGGCTCATCCACTTCAGCGCCACGATCCTCGTAACGATTGCCATCGCGCTTATTATGACCCCCGCCGCCTACCATCGATTGGCAGAGCAAACGACAATATCCAAGTTCTTCGTATGGCTTGCCTCATGGTTGATCGCCGCGGCTATGGTGCCTTTGATGCTTGGCCTCACGCTTGAAGTTTACCTCCTCGGCCTTCTCGTGATCGGCGACCCGAAGACCAGCCTCGCGGTCTCCACCGCTTTGTTCGGCATCTTTTCATT
>JBAUNU010000416.1:0-4120 GCA_049579405.1 Methylocella sp. | reverse complement strand
GCCCTAGACCCAGCGATAAAGCACCTCCCCGCCCGGGAAGCTATACCCCGAGCTGAAATGATAGGCGCCGAGGATCTCGAGGGGGGCGAGCGGCAGGTGCTCTTCGATCTCGGAGGGCAAGAATCTCAGGCTTCCGCTGCCGGCCCAGAGGTCCTCACCGTAGCGGACATTCTCCGCTCCAAGCCTTACCAACTCCAAGACCGAAGGAGGTGCGCCTCGGACGATGCTGGGGAAATGACGGATGTGAAAAATGGGAAGACCCATCGGCCGAGGTAGCTCATCACAGGCGATTTTTTTCTCGATCTCTAGCGTCCCCTCAATCAATCGCTCCCCATGCGCACAGACATAGCCTTTCACCTTGGCTCCTGGTCCTAAACGCGGCATTCGGGGATTCAGGGGATGATATTCCGTCAGATAGATCTGCCCGCACCTCTTGGCAAACCCCATAAACCAGCCCCGAGCCAGGGTGAAGTCGTTGCTCACCCAGATCTGCAGACAGACCTGCCCCGCTGTGCCTTGGAACGAACATCCAACCCAGATCGCACACTCCCGATACTGCGTGCGCTCTGGATTGGTGAAAGCCATCTCCGGCTGGTTGTCCCATAGGGACCACCATCGGCTGAAGGCGACATAGGCGAGGTCCGGCTCAGCCGCAGGCGCGAGGGGTTCAGGCAGATAAGCGGCAATCGCCGCGGGATCGGTGCGATAGGCAATAGTGAGGTATTCCGTCGCGTAGTGCCAGGGTAGATCGCCCACCAGGGACGAGACCCCGCGCGGAGTCAGGGGATAACAAAAGCCTCTAAGGTCGTTAATAGTGGTCATGCACTCATCCTCTGCAGCGGCGGCTCAATTTGATCACGTTCCAGAATCTCGGTAGCCCCATCATCGGCTAGTTCTTGGCGAGCATGGGGTGGTCCAACTCGACGCCGAACGAGTCCTCCGGTTATGGGGAGGCGAGCGCGTCCGCCGTCGCGCAACAGTACCATCGGTCCGGGCTGTGTGAAAACGCGCGTTGATGATACGATTGTTGTGATTTGCCGGGGAGATCGATGACGGTCGCGGGGATGATCGCAGCCAGAGCACTCTGTTCCCTGAGCGGCTGGATGACTATGTGATTCATTGACAATCCGGTCCGGGTGAGCCCGGCTTGGGCGGTGTCGAGCCGCTGGCGACGGGACGGCCGGCCATCCTTCCATGGCGGCCGTCTTAACCTGACCATTGAGTTTTGCCAAGGAGCCAGCCATGGAACCCACCCCCGAG
Organism: Methylocella sp.; assembly: GCA_049579405.1. Lineage (GTDB taxonomy): Bacteria > Pseudomonadota > Alphaproteobacteria > Rhizobiales > Beijerinckiaceae > Methylocapsa. The sequence continues at coordinate 2,860 of JBAUNU010000416.1, read as the reverse complement.
AAACAGACCTGGACGATCTGGTACCTCGTCGCGGCCGCATTGGGCGCGCTGCTCCTAAACCAGTACTGGAATGTTTCGCGGCAAACCGATGCGATTTCCTATAGCCAGTTTGAGCAACTCGTGGCCGGCAAAAAAATCTCCGCGGTCGTCATTGACTCGGATATGATCGAAGGGACGCTTAAGGAACCGGGGCCGGACGGCAAAACCAAATTTGTTACCGTCCGGGTCGATCCGGGGATCGCGGACAAGCTCGCCGCCGAGGGCATCAAGGTTTCCGGCGTGCCGCCCACGGGCTTCATCGGCACCATTCTGGCGTGGATCATTCCCGCCATCATTTTCTATTTCCTTTTGGGTTTCCTTTTCCGCAGATACGCGGGCGCGCAAGGGCTCGGCGGGCTCATGACGGTCGGCAAATCGCGGGCGAAAATCTATGTCGAAACCGACACAAGGGTTACTTTCAAGGATGTCGCCGGGGTCGACGAGGCTAAATTCGAGCTCCAAGAAATCGTCTCCTTTCTCAAGGATCCAAAATCGTTCGGCCGCCTCGGCGCTCGCGCTCCGAAGGGGATCCTCCTCGTCGGCCCGCCGGGAACTGGCAAGACACTGCTTTCCCGCGCGGTCGCTGGCGAAGCCGGTGTCTCTTTCTTTTCTATATCAGGTTCCGAATTCGTCGAGATGTTCGTCGGCGTCGGTGCCGCCCGCGTTCGCGATCTCTTCGAACAGGCGCGCAAGGCGGCGCCCTGCATCATCTTCATCGACGAGCTTGACGCCCTCGGGCGCTCGCGCCAAGCCGGCGGCATCGGCGGCCATGACGAGAAGGAACAGACGCTTAATCAGCTCCTCGCCGAGCTCGACGGTTTCGACCCCTCGACCGGGGTCATATTGCTTGCCGCGACGAACCGGCCGGAAATTCTCGACCCCGCACTGCTCCGGGCCGGCCGCTTCGACCGGCAGGTCCTTGTCGATCGTCCCGACCGCAAGGGGCGGCTCGAAATTTTGAAGGTGCATGTGCATAAGATCGTGCTCGACCCCAAAGTCGATCTCGATCGCATTGCCGCCATGACGACGGGGTTCACCGGCGCCGATCTCGCCAATCTTGTCAACGAGGCGGCGGTCGTCGCGACCCGCCGCGACAGCACGCAAGTAACCTTCGAGGACGTGACGGCGGCCATCGAACGGATCGTCGCCGGCCTCGAAAAGAAGAGCCGGATTTTGACGCCGCCGGAGCGCCGCCGCGTCGCCTATCACGAAGTTGGGCATGCGCTGGTCGCGGCGAGTCTGCCCGGCGTCGACCCAGTTTTGAAAATCTCGATCATCCCGCGTGGCGTCGGCGCGCTCGGCTATACGATCCAGCACCCGACGGAAGACCGCTTTGTATTGGCGGCAAGCGAATTGCGTCATCGTATCGCCGTGCTCATGGGCGGGCGCGCCGCCGAAGTTCTCCTCTTCGAAGGCGACATTTCGACTGGCGCGGCCGACGATCTCCAGCGCGCCACTGATATCGCCACCGAAATGGTGACGCTCTACGGCATGGCTGAGAGCGTCGGACAGCGCACCTATAAGCCCGCGCCGCAAGGGTTCCTCTCGGGGCAGGCACTCGACAAGCCCGTGGCTTCGGAAGCCACACTGCGCGAGATCGATCTGAGCGTCCGCGATATCATCGCCGGTGCCTTCGACGAAGCGCGAGCCATTCTGGCGAGGCGCCACGCCGATCTCGACCAGGGCGCCGAACTTTTATTAGCCAAAGAAGCGATCACCGCGGAGGATTTTCCGGCTATCCGGCAGACGCAAGCGGACACGAGGCCACCCGCCGTGTCAACGGTCCCGGCCTGAGTTGCGCGCGGCCGCAAGTGCTTTGCACGGTTCGTAACCCATTGGCCGCCATGCCCAGCACATGATACAATGACGTTTGGTTGATGTCCGTTGCATTCCTGGAAACCATGCCGTGGATAACCCCGTGTCCATCTCACCGCCAGCGGGCGCCGCGGACGAACCGGTCGAACGAACCGATGGTAGCCTTGCGGCGGGGGTTCTGTTCCTTTGCGATCACGCGGCCAACGCGCTGCCAAAAGCCTATGGCACGCTCGGTCTGGCCAGGGAACAACTCGACCGTCACATCGCCTACGATATTGGCGCGGCCTGGATCACCCGCCGTCTCGCTCGCGGTTTCGGCGCACCGGCAATTTTGACGCGGTTTTCGCGCCTCCTCATCGACCCCAACCGCGGCGCCGACGATCCAACACTCGTCATGCGCCTTTCGGACGGCGATATAATCCCCGGAAACGCAAGAATTGGCGCCGAAGAGATCGAATATCGCCACGCGCATTATTGGAAGCCCTACCGCGCCGCGATCGCCGCGACGATCGACTCCATGCTGAGCCAGGGACCGCCGCCGGCCGTTGTTTCGATCCACACATTCACACCCTCCTGGAAGGCGCGGCCAAGACCATGGGAAGTCGGAATTTTGTGGGACAGCGATCCGCGTTTCGCCAAACCCCTGATCGCCGCGTTGACCGGCGAAGGATTCTGTGTCGGCGATAACGAACCCTATGTTGGCGCGCTCACGGGCGATACGCTGGACGAGGCGGTCACAAGCCGCGGACTTGCCGGTCTCCTCATCGAGACGCGCCAGGATCTCGTCGCCACCGACGCGCACGCCGTCGACTTCGCCGATCGGCTTGCGCGACTTCTACGCCCGATTCTCGCGCGCCCCGAACTCCATTGCAAGGCGTTTTTCCCAAGCCGGACAGGACGGCATGTTGAAGCGGCAAGGCGGTACGCCGGACGGGAATAGCGGATAGGATTGCGGGGATAATTCCGCCGCGCATCTTGACGGCTCGCGGCGGCGGCGGCATTGCGG
>JBAUNU010000415.1:0-2948 GCA_049579405.1 Methylocella sp. | reverse complement strand
GTCCTGGCGATCTCGTAACCTTGTCGGGCGGCCTTGGCGCCGGAAAGACGGCGTTCGCGCGCGCCCTCATTCGTATCCTAACGGGCGAGCAAGGCCTCGAGGTGCCGAGCCCGGCGTTCACCTTGATGCAGGTTTACGAGGGCTTGAACTTCCCCATCGTTCACGCCGATTTCTACCGGATCGAGAAGCCGCGCGAGCTCATGGAATTGGGGTTCGACGAGGCATGCGAGGGCGCGCTCGTCCTTGTCGAATGGCCGGAGCACGCGGGCGGCTTTCTGGATGCCGGCCGGCTCGATATCGAATTCGGGCTCGACAAGGACCGCGGCCCTGGCTACCGCGCAGTGACCCTAACCGGGATTGGGCCGTTCGCGGCGCGGCTCGCGCGGGCCAAGGCGGTCCACGAGGTTCTCGAGCGCAGCGGCTGGAGCGGAGCCCGGCGGGATTTCATGCGGGGCGATGCGTCGACGCGAAGCTATGAGCGTTTGGTGAAACCCGATGGGCGGAGCGTCATTTTGATGAATTCCCCGCCTCGCCCGGACGGGCCGCCGCTTCGCTATGGCAAATCCTATGGCGCCATCGCCAAGCTCGCTAGCGACATAAAGCCGTTTATTGCGGTCGGCCAAGGGCTGCGCGCGCAAGGCCTCTCGGCGCCCGAAATCATTGCCTTCGATCTCGCCGCCGGACTTGCCATCGTCGAGGATCTCGGCTGCGAGCCGGTCGCCGGCGGAGGCGGCATCATTGAGGAACGTTACGCCGTTGCGCTGGCCGGGCTTGCTTATTTACACGGCGCCAGCCTCCTTCCCGACACTTTGCCCGTCGATAGCAACGAAACCTACCGGATTCCAATCTATGACGTCGATGCGCTTTCCATCGAGACCGAACTCCTGCTCGACTGGTACGCGCCCTATATCGCTTGCGTTCAACTCGCCTCGGGCGCCAAGGCGACCTTTATCAATCTTTGGCGCCAGGTGGTCCAGGATGTCCTCGCCGCACAGCCGGCGTGGACGTTGCGCGACTACCATTCGCCAAATCTCCTCTGGCTTGCCGGGCGGGAAGGCATCGCCAAGGTGGGCATCCTGGATTTCCAGGACTGTGTTTTGGGCCACCCCGCATACGATGTCGTCTCCCTTTTGCAGGACGCCCGCGTCGATGTTCCGCAAGACACGGAACTCAAACTGCTTGTCCATTACGCGCGGTTGCGGCGCGACGCGGATCCAGGCTTCGATGCGGCGGGGTTTGCCCGCGCCTATGCAATTTTGGGCGCGCAGCGCGCGACCAAGATCCTTGGCATTTTCGCCCGCCTCGATGAACGCGACCATAAACCGCAGTATCTTGCGCACCTGCCCCGGGTCGAAAAATATTTGGCCACGGACCTGACCCATCCGGCTTTAGCCGAGCTCAAACTCTGGTATGAGGAGCATCTGCCACGAGTTTTTGGCCGCGCGCGCTAACTCCAGCGGTGACGGGCTGCCGAAAGTCCGCGCCGCAGGTTGATGGCCTTGTAAAAGCGGAAATTCGAGAAACGCACCTTCGATCGTTCCATGCGGCTAGTCGTACGATAGCTCGGCAACCGGCACCCCGATGTCCTCGTTTCTGCCCGCCAAAGCTTTTGTCTTCGCCGCTGGATTGGGCAGGAGAATGCGGCCGTTGACCGATCGCATGCCAAAGCCATTGATCACGGTGGCGGGCAAGCCGCTGATCGACCATGTGCTCGATCGATTCGCGACGGCCGGCATCGAGACCGCGATCGTTAATGTGCACTATCTGGCGGGCCAGATCGAAGCGCATCTGGCCGCCCGGAAAGCCCCCCGGATACTGATTTCGGATGAGCGCGAAAAACTTCTCGATCAGGGCGGCGGGATCGCCAAGGCATTGCCTTTGCTTGGGCGGGAGCCGTTTTTTCTCGCCAACACGGATGCTTTCTGGATCGAAGGCCCAGCCGACAATCTGCGCCGTCTCGCGGCCCTCTGGAATCCGAAAAGAATGGATATTTTGCTGCTCGTCGCGGCGGCGACGGCGAGCGTTGGGGTCGATTCGCCGGGCGACTTCAACATGGCGCCCGACGGCCTCCTGACGCGGCGGCCGGAGCGCGAGATCGCGCCGTTCGTCTATACCGGCGTCGGTATCGTCAAGCCGGCACTTTTCGAGCGCGAGACGCGGGATATTTTTCCCCTGGCGCCGTTCTTTTTCGAGGCGGCGAAAACCGGACGCCTGTTTGGCCAAAGGCTTGATGGGCTCTGGCTCCATGCCAACACGCCGCAAGCGATCGACGACGTGGAGCGCACCATCGCGCGCGCCGTTAGTTGACGCGAATCCGCGCGAAGCACCACGATCGGTGTTAAAAGCGTTTGTTAGCGGCAGCCTCGATTGCTTGGCGAATGAAGGGCGCGAACAAAAAAACGCCCGCCTGCCGGCGGGCGCTTCCGGCTAGAAAGCTTGTGAGATCCTAGCCGGCGCAATTGATAGTTTGCACTAATCTTAAGAAGATCATCACTTTAAACAATTACCAACATGAATTTATCCATCGCCCCGATGTCAAAATACCACCACCTAGCCCAGGGGGTTGTCAAAAAGAATATCGCATGTCTTTCGATCAAAGACTTGGCGGCATGGGGCCCAAGTGGCAGGGGATTTTTTTGGTAAGCCGGGATGGCTCAGCAGCCAGGAAACTCTGTTATCCCGAGTTTTCTAATAATTGAGATAAAACAATTATCATTATTTGCAAATTAGTCATGATAACGGTCCCGTGTCCAATGCGTCTCCTTTGTCTTCCCGCTTGAGTGTTGCCTCATTCAAGGCGTATAAGCATTCATCTATCAAGTGCATTCCGGGGCACCGGGCCTTTTGATGACGCGAAAGCTATGACTGTCGCCTTACGATTCAGGGACACGCCGGCCGAGGCCGCCGCGACACCCCTGATCCGGCTTGGCTTGGCCGCTTTATTTGTC
>JBAUNU010000414.1:0-2548 GCA_049579405.1 Methylocella sp. | reverse complement strand
CCCCAAAAGTGGCCGGGTTTTATTCCGCCACGCGCGACCGCGTTATGCTGCCGCTCCGTGGCCTACTATTGCACCGCCGCGTACATCTCGCCGAGGGCGAGGGGTTTGCGGTGGACGCGAGCGTCATGGAGGCGAACGCGAGCCGTTATCACGGCAAGGCGCCTGATGAACTCGATTGGACTGAGAAGCAGCGGCAGAAGCGCGCGGTGGCTGAGTATCTTGCGGCACTCGGAGCCGAAGCGGCGATTGAAGACGATGCCTCAAATGAGAGCGGTGGAACCGAGAGCAAACGACAGCGCCGCTACGAGGGTCAGGCGCCCAAGGTGATCTCACCGTCAGACCCGCAATCGGCATGGACAGCTAAGGTCCAACAAGCGCGTGCAATTCGGATATGGACTGAACTACCTCATCGAATGCCGTGATCGTGGATGTCGAGGCGACACCGGCTCGCACCTACGATGAAGTTGCCGTGACACAAACGATGCTGAATCGAGCAGAAGAGTGCTTCGGCCTGAGGCCGAGGCGGCTCGCCGCGGACACGGCCTATGGGACGGGCAAATTCCTCGGCTGGTTGGTCAAGAAGAAGAAAATCATCCCCGCACATCCCGGTGTGGGAGAAGAGCGATCGGCAGGACGGCATCTTCTCCCGTTCGCACTTCCACTGGGACAAGAAGCGTGGAGCCTATGTCTGCCCCAACGGGAAACTGCTGCAGACCAGCGGCACCGTGCCCGACGGACATACGCTGCTGTATCGCGCCTCGAAGCGGGACTGCGACGTGTGCCCGATACGAGCGAAGTGCTGCACCACGGCTGATGCGCGCAAGATTCCGCGCGACCTCCATGAGGACGCCCGCGATATCGCACGGCAGAAGATGAAGACAAAGGCGTTGCCAAATCGCGAGACGAACGAAAGCGTGTTGAGATGCGCTTCGCGCACTTGAAGACACACCATGGCTTCGAGCGGATGCGGCTCAGGGGACTTTCCGGCGCCCGCGACGAGTTCCATCTCGCTGCCATTGTGCAGAACCTTAAAACACTTGCGCTGCGGACCCTTGGGTCGCCGTCAACCCGACGGTGCGCATCGCTTGCCTGAAATCGCTCAGGATCGGATCAGTTCAGTTCGCGTCAAATTCGACCCATATCAAGATTGCTTCAATAGCAGCTGCCGGTGCATCTCAGTCGGAAGACCACAACGACAAGCAAAAAACTGGATTTTTCGACAGCATCGGTCAGGGTGAGAAGAACTCGCGGCGAGCATAACTCGTCTGCAGCGCCTCGATAAGCGGAATTCGTGCGTGTTCTCTGGCCTGCGTCGCGCCATAAGCGGTCATGCTCATGAATTCGACGCTAGAGGCTCCGATACATCACATAAGCGTCGATTAGTCCGCGGATCGGGTGTGCGAATGCCCCGGGCAAGGTGCCGACGATGGCGAAACCGCAGTCCTGCCACAGTCTTACCGCGCGCTCATTGCTGGAAATTACAAAATTGAACTGCATGGCGGTGAAGCCACGCCCGCGCGCTTGCTCCAGCGAATGTACGCACATTGCCCGTGCCACCCCGCGTCGACTGGCGTTTGCCGCGACAATATAACCGCAATTCGCAACGTGGCTGCCGCCGCGCGATTGTTGGCGCGCAAGTAATAGGTGCCGACGATCCGTCCTCCGTCTTCCGCGACGAACACCTCATGCCCGATGCGCGCCAATAGGCAAACGCGTCGGCGCGCGAAATGTCGCGCGGCAGCGGGTAGGTCTCGCCCAAGAAAGAGCGCTACGTTTATTACCATTGCACTGGCTACGCCGATAAGTGCCAGGGGCAACCAGGCTTCCTGCCGCCGCCGCTATGTCCGAAAGGAATCACTGGAAAAGCAGTTCACCATGCTGCTTGGCCGATTCCAGTTCGATGACGAGGTGCTGGCCTGGGTGCGTGAGGCGCTCCACGCCAGCCACGTCGACAAGCGCCGGGAGCAAGAGGAAGCCATCGCTCGGCTGCGCGCCGAATGGGACCGCCTCCAGAAACGCCTCGATGCAATGTACGTGGACAAGCTCGACGGCCGCGTGGACGCCGCTTTCTTCGACAAGATGTCGGCTGAGTGGCGCAAGGAGCAGCATCGCTGCCAGCGCGAGATCGACCGTCACCAGGATGCCGACGAGTCCTACATGGACGAAGGCGTGCAGATTCTCGAACTGGCGCGGAACGCCCAACGCCTGTTCGAGCGACAGGAACCGCGCCAGAAACGCCGCTTGCTCAGCTTTGTACTATCGAACTGCACCCGGGAGGACGGCGAGGTGATCGCCACCTTCCGCCAACCATTTGATTTGTTAGCGGAAACCACCGCCATCGCAGCCCGCCATGCGGCGAGGAAAACGGCCAAATCGGCTAAAAGTGAGGTTTGGCTGGGGGACCTGGATTCGAACCAAGATTTGACGGAGTCAGAGTCCGCTGTTCTACCGTTGAACTATCCCCCACCCGCCCTTCGCAAAAAGGGATCCAGCGCCGGGCCCTGGCCTTACTTCCTGACGGTGGGACGTTTCACTCGGCAGGACAAGC
>JBAUNU010000413.1:0-3738 GCA_049579405.1 Methylocella sp. | reverse complement strand
GTGGCAAACCAGGCAATCCCGCGCGCCTTGAGGGCGGCGGCAAAACCGGGCGGAAAGAGCCCCATGATCGAGGAGACGGCGCGGGGCCTGGCCGCAAGCAACGCCGCGCATTGCGCCATGAAATCGGGCGGGCGCGCATCGCCTGCCTCCGGAGCAACCTCGGGGCCCCATTGCGCCAGGAAACGCCGGACTTTCTCTTCGGCCTCAGCATCGCGCGCGGGCGGCGGATCCGGAACCCAGAGATTGAGCTGAAAACTTCCCTGGCTCTCGCGCCGGAATGAGTCCGGCCATGCGGCGATGCCTTCTGGCGAAGTCAACAAGGCGCCCATCGCGCCCATTGCGCCGGCCTTGGCGACGGCTACACTTAAGGCCACCGGGCACGCCCCCGCCATCGGCGCAAGCAGAATGGGAATTTTCAGGCCATAGACTTCGCAAAATTTTTCCGCGCGGGCGCGGGCGGTCGACGGGGAAGCGCCACAGGGCGAAATTTCCGGTCCAGGCATCGGCAAATCTTTCAAAGTCACGGCACACACGGCCATTTCAGGCCTTCGCCGACTTGGGCGCGGTGGCGCAGGAACTGATCGGCGAGCACGCAGGCAACCATCGCTTCGCCGACCGGAACGGCGCGGATTCCAACGCAAGGATCGTGGCGGCCCTTTGTCGCGATTTCGGTCTCGGCGCCGGAACGATCGATGGTCCGGCGCGGGGTCAGAATCGAGGACGTGGGCTTGACCGCGAAACGCGCGACGACCGGCTGGCTGGTCGAGATCCCGCCGAGTATTCCGCCGGCGTGGTTCGACAAAAAAAGCGGCGCGCCGTCTAGCCCACGGCGGATCTCGTCGGCATTGGCTTCGCCGGAAAGCCCGGCGGCGGCGAAACCATCGCCGATCTCGACGCCCTTGGCCGCGTTGATCGACATCAGAGCGCCCGCCAATTCCGCGTCGAGCTTGCCATAGATTGGCGCCCCCCAGCCCGGCGGCACATTTTCGGCCACGATTTCGATGACGGCGCCGGTGGAAGACCCTGCCTTGCGGACGGAATCGAGATAGGTTTCGAAAAACGCCGCCGCCTTGGCATCGGGGCAGAAAAAGGGATTCTTGGCGCACTCGCCCCAATCCCAATTGGCGCGATCGATCTTGTGCGGACCCATTTGCACGAGCGCGCCGCGGATCAGCACGTGCGCGATGATTTTTCGCGCGATTGCACCGGCCGCCACGCGCGTCGCGGTTTCCCGCGCGGAAGAACGGCCGCCGCCGCGAAAATCCCTGATTCCATACTTGAGATCATAGGTAAGATCGGCGTGCCCCGGCCGGTAGGTGTCCTTGATCGCGTCGTAATCCTTGGAGCGCTGGTCGGTGTTTTCGATCAAAAGCGCGACCGGCGTTCCGGTTGTCACCTGGCGCTTGGATTTTTCATCACGAAAGACGCCGGAGAGGATTTTGACTCGATCGGCCTCTTGCCGCTGGGTGGTGAACCGCGACGTGCCGGGGCGCCGCTGATCGAGGAAAGCCTGAATGTCGCTCTCTTCGAGCGGAATCAAGGGCGGGCAGCCATCAACCACGCAGCCGATCGCGATCCCGTGGCTTTCGCCAAAGGTCGTCACCCGGAAGAGATGGCCGAAGGTGTTATGGGACATGGATTGGTTGAGGGTGGCCTGAAGGGGGCGTTTGCGTTGGGTAATCTGAGACGCGGGTCAAGTCGCATCCATAGCGCATTCTATAGAGGATTTGGTCAATGGAAGCGTCATTCGATCCGACAAGGTTGAAGTGCGTGAGGCAGAAAGCCAAGGTTATCTTCCCAACCGATCGTGCTAAAACACATAGCTTCTTGATTTGTCCCGTAATCGTACATAAGCTTGGGCTCGCTATCACATGGCCCAGGCGCGTAGCGAGGGCGAAGTCTTGACTGCCCCACGGTTCGAGGTCGATAAACCGCGACAAAGGCTACATTCGCCCTTGCTTAAGAAAGTTGCGGCTCCGAACGTTTGTTCAAAATAGAGAACCAATCGCATGCCGATGTCGCTAAGTAGAGTAACACCTTTACACCGACTCTGGCGATCAAAATCTTCACAAAATGAAAGGTTCTGGCCAAATCCAGCTCGGGATATCTTTCTGGTTACCTATCCAAGATCGGGGACGACCTGGATCAGCTGTATTGCAGTTGAATTGCTGTTCCAAATATCACCAAAAAAGCTGACGGAAATGAAATTGCTCGTGCCAGAAGTGCACGTCTTACCCGAAAAATCGATGGTTCCCCCTGCGAGCCAATATTTAATTAAATCACATTTTCCATTTAATTCAGTTCATGGCTCCTCTTTACCTACCGAATATCGCAGGGTTATCTATCTCATTCGTGACCCGAGGGACGTTATGCTGTCTTATCATCGCTACGTCCGCTACTTGTCGAATTATCCGGGCGACCTCAAGGAATTCGCACTGGATTTGGTCGCGGGACGGATATGGCCGTGCTCTTGGCAAGAACATGTCAATTCCTGGCTTGCGCCTCGATTGCGTGTGGCTTCCTTAGAACTGACCGTCTTTCGCTATGAAGACTTTGTCGCTGATCCGATTGGTCAAACTCAGAAACTCGCCAAAATATTAGGGGTCGAAGTGGATCAAGCGCGGATCGAGGAAATTGTCGCGGACACGAGTCCGGCCACCATGCGCGAGCGGGAAATCAATGGGAATAGTGGAATTGGCCCAGAACTCAATTTCATTGGCCCTGCCAAAGCAGGGAGTTGGAAAAAGCTGCGATCGAGGGACGACTGCGACGCCGTAGCCATCATCGAGGAAGTGGCGGGCAGTGCAATGCAGCGCGGGAATTACAATAGAAGAAATCGCTGGCATTTTGCGCCATAGGTGAAATCGGCATGGCCCGGCCGGTAGGTGTCCTTGATCGCGTCGTAATCCTTGGAGCGCTGATCGGTGTTCTCGATGAACAGCGCGACAGGCGTTCCGGTCGTCACCTGGCGATTGGTTTCGTCATGAAAAACGCCGGAGAGGATTTTGACTCGATCGGCCTCTTGCCGCTGGGTGGTGAACCGCGAGGCGCCGGGACGCCGCTGATTGAGGAAAGCCTGGATGTCGCTCTCTTCGAGCGGGATCAAGGGCGGGCAGCCATCAACCACGCACCCGATCACGGGACCATGGCTTTCGCCAAATGTCGTCACCCGGAAGAGATGGCCGAAGGTGTTATGGGACATGGGCTGGCTCACCCCTTCTCCCTGAGAAGCCGCCCTTTTTCGCGATTCCAATCGCGCGTCTTTTCGGTCTCGCGCTTATCGTGCAGTTGCTTTCCGCGGGCGAGCGCGATTTCGATTTTTGCCCTGCCTTTTTCGTTGAAGTAAATCTTTAGCGGCACGATCGTCATCCCCTGGCGCTCGGTGCCTTGCGAGAGCTTCGCGATCTCGCGCGATTTCAAAAGCAGTTTTCGCGGCCGTTTCGGATCGTGGTTGAAGCGGTTGGCTTGCAGATATTCAGGGATATTCGCGTTGACGAGAAAAACTTCGCCCGCTCGATCGACGGAAGCGTAACTTTCCGCTATGGTGGCCTTGCCGGTGCGCAGCGATTTCACCTCGGTGCCGCTCAGCATCAGCCCGGCCTCGAAAATCTCGCCGATTTGATAATTGTAGCGCGCCCGCCGGTTGTCCGCGGCGATTTTTCGCGGGCGTTCTGGCTTGGATGCCATCTTGACACCGCCAAGCGATTTCGCTTTGTCACGCATGAATGAGCCCGGCAT
>JBAUNU010000412.1:0-3430 GCA_049579405.1 Methylocella sp. | reverse complement strand
CGGGCCGTAGCGGCCAAGCCGTAAACCGTAGCGCCTTTTGCAAATCGCATGGCCCTCAGGCAGCTAACCCGGCCACGGCCCTGCCGGCAATCAAAAGGCCATTTTTGTCGGCGCCGATGCCGACCTTCTCGCCGTCGCGGACCTCTCCGGCAAGGATCAATTCGGCCAAGGGATCCTGCACGTTCTTCTGGATGACCCGCTTCAAGGGCCGCGCGCCATAGGCTGGATCATAGCCCTTGTCGGCAAGCCACGCGCGGGCCTCGGGCCGGAGTTCGAGGGTGATCTTGCGATCCTCCAGGAGTTTCGCAAGCCGGGCGAACTGGATATCGACAATCGCTCCCATATCCGCGCGGCGTAGCCGGTGGAACAGGATGATTTCGTCGACGCGGTTCAAAAACTCCGGCCGGAAATGCGCCCGCACCATTTGCATCACTTCCGAATGGACGGCGGAGGAATCCTCGCCCTCCTTTTGCAGCACGAGCAAATCGGCGCCGAGATTGGATGTCATGACGATCAGAACATTGCGGAAATCCACCGTGCGCCCCTGCCCGTCGGTCAGGCGGCCGTCGTCAAGCACTTGCAACAAGACGTTGAAGACGTCTGGATGGGCCTTCTCGATTTCGTCGAAAAGGACGACCTGATAGGGCCTGCGGCGCACCGCCTCGGTCAAGGCGCCGCCTTCCTCATAGCCGACATAGCCGGGCGGGGCGCCAATCAGGCGGGCGACCGAGTGTTTCTCCATATATTCCGACATGTCGATGCGCACGAGCGCCGCTTCGTCGTCGAAAAGGAAGGCGGCGAGCGCCTTGGTGAGCTCGGTCTTGCCGACCCCCGTCGGCCCCAGGAACATGAAGGAGCCGATCGGGCGATTGGGATCCTGCAGGCCCGCCCGCGCCCGCCGCACCGCGGTCGAGACCGCCTTCACCGCTTCCGACTGGCCAACGACGCGGCGGCTAAGCGCTTTCTCCATCTTCAGGAGCTTGTCGCGCTCGCCCTCCAGCATCTTATCGACCGGAATGCCGGTCCAGCGCGAGACGATCTGCGCGACGTGATCGGCGGTCACTGCCTCGTCCACGAGAATGCCGCCGCGTTTCGCCTCGATCTCGGCGAGCCTTTTTTCGAGATCGGGAATGACCCCATAAGCGAGTTCGCCGGCGCGCTGATATTCGCCGCGCCGTTGGACCTGAGTAAGCTCGTTGCGGGCGGCGTCGAGCTGCTCCTTGAGTTTCTGCTCCGAGCCGAGCTTGTCCTTCTCGGCGCGCCAGCGCGCGGCCAATGAGGCGGATTTCTCCCCAAGCCCCGCAAGTTCGCCACTGAGCTTTTCCAGGCGCTCCTTCGAGGCGGAATCGGTCTCTTTTTTCAGGGCCTCCTGCTCGATCTTGAGTTGGATAATCCGGCGGTCGAGTTCGTCGAGCTCTTCCGGCTTCGAATCGACCTGCATGCGCAGGCGCGAGGCCGCTTCGTCGACCAGGTCAATTGCCTTATCCGGCAGGAACCGGTCGGCGATATAGCGGTGCGACAAGGTCGCGGCGGCGACGATCGCGGCATCGGTGATCCGCACGCCATGGTGCAATTCGTATTTCTCCTTCAGGCCGCGCAGGATCGAGATGGTGTCGGCAACGGTCGGCTCGGAGACGAACACCGGCTGGAAGCGGCGCGCCAGCGCGGCGTCCTTTTCGACATGCTTGCGATATTCGTCGAGCGTGGTCGCACCGATGCAATGGAGCTCGCCCCGCGCGAGAGCCGGTTTCAAAAGGTTCGATGCGTCCATCGCGCCATCCGCCTTGCCGGCGCCCACGAGCGTGTGCATTTCGTCGATGAATAGGACAATGCCGCCCGCGGCGGCGATGACCTCGTTCAAGACCGCCTTCAGCCGCTCCTCGAATTCGCCGCGATATTTCGCCCCCGCGATGAGCGCGCCCATGTCGAGCGCGAGAAGCTTCTTGTCGCGCAGGCTTTCCGGGACATCGCCATTGACGATGCGCAGTGCAAGGCCCTCGACGATGGCGGTCTTGCCGACACCCGGCTCGCCAATCAGAACCGGATTGTTTTTCGTGCGCCGCGACAAGACCTGAATGGTTCGCCGGATTTCTTCGTCGCGGCCGATCACCGGATCGAGTTTTCCCCCGCGGGCGGCATCGGTCAGATCGCGAGCATATTTTTTCAAGGCATCGTAAGCGTTCTCCGCGGTGGGATTGTCGGCGGTGCGGCCCTTGCGGAGATCCTCGATCGCCGCGTTGAGAGTTTGCGGCGTGACGCCCGCCCGATCGAGAATCTTGGCCGCTTCCGTACCTTTCTCCATGGCCAGCGCGAGCAGCAGCCGCTCGACCGCGACATAGGAGTCGCCCGCCTTTTGCGCGATCTTCTCGGCATTGTCGAAAACACGCGCCGTCGCCGGGGCGAGATACAATTGTCCCGCGGCAGAACCTTGCACCTTCGGCAATTTGGCAAGCGCGAGTTCCGTGTCACGGAGCGCGTCGCGCGGGCGCCCGCCTGCTCTTGCGATGAGCCCCGCGGCAAGCCCCTCCTCGTCGTCGAGAAGAACCTTCAAAACATGCTCGGGGGTGAACTGCTGGTTACCCTCGCGGATGGCGAGAGACTGGGCGCTTTGAACGAAGCCCCGCGTCCTTTCGGTATATTTTTCCATATTCATGGATGACATCCCCTGCCCGCCAAATCGTCCCGTGGCGGGAATTCACGGCATTAATGTTGGTGGCGCTTTCAGCGGCGTTTAAAGGACATGTAGGACGGAAACACGGGAGTGGAAGGGGTTCCGCCGCTTGCGACGCGTTGAACCTTGTCTCGCCGAAAAAACGCCTGCGGGAAGTGGGTGCGCGTTGTTCGCAATCCGGTTAGGCGCGACCCAGAGACTTGCGGTCCCGCCGATGGGATCGACGTCAAATTGTCATCGAGCATGAGAGGCCCGGCGGCTGAGCCAAAGCTCAGTGCCGCTGGTATTATCCGATCTCGATCGACAGCGGCGCCAATCCCGCGATCGTGGCTTCGATCTTGTCGCCCTTGACAACAGGCCCCACCCCGGCGGGTGTGCCGGTGAAGATGAGATCGCCCGGCAGGATTTCGATTTGTTGCGAAAGATAATGGATGATTTGGGGAACCCCCCAGGTCATGCCGTCGAGATCGCCGCTTTGCCGCAATTGCCCGTTCACCCTGCACTCCATCTTGCCTTTGGCGATCGCGCCGGTGCGGGCCTTTAACGCAATGGCGGAACAGGGCGCGGAGAAGTCGAACGCTTTGGCCATTTCCCATGGGCGCCCCTTTTTCTTCAAATCGGTCTGGACATCGCGTTTCGTCATGTCGAGACCCACGGCATAGCCTAAAATCATATCGTTGGCCTTTTCGGCTGGAACGTTCCGCCCGCCCATGTTCATCGCCACGACGAGCTCGACCTCATGCTGGAGATCGTCCGTCC
>JBAUNU010000411.1:0-2561 GCA_049579405.1 Methylocella sp. | reverse complement strand
GTATTAACCTCGCACCTCATGTCCATGATGATGGATTCCACCAAGATTTTGTTGCTCGCAAACGTGGCGCTTTCGTTCTACCTCGCCGGCACCATTTGGGCTCATGAAGTGGATATCTTCAGATCATGGAAACTCATTGATTCAAAAGATTTCCAAACGGTCCAAAGGGTGCACTGGAGCAAGCTACCGTATTGGATTTTTACTCCCCTCGGGCTGGCGCTCATCGGGTCAATTGGTCTTATTTGGGGCCACCCGGCCGGATCACCTGGGTGGGCAATTTTTGGGAATTTGGGCTGTCAAGTATTATCCCTTTTCCTCACGGCAATCTTCTGGGGCCGGTGGCAAGGGCAGCTCAGCAAAGACAGCGCAGGACCCAATAGCATCTATCTCGCTAGAATACTCAATACGCACTGGGTGAGGACTGTGCTGGTGAACGCGTATGCCTTTATCATGCTTGCTTGGGCGATAAAGTTGTTCGCGCAGGACTCGTATTAGCTGGAGTGACTGGGCTGCTACGCGGCAGGGGCAAAATTCGCGCGGAGCATGGGAAGTCGCTTCCAGCCGTTGCGACCGTGGTAACCGCCCCTTTGTGCGAATCCGCCTTCCACGACTGCACCAATTTGCGCGGAAAATCGACCTCCAGAAACTCGCCTTCCATTGAAAAAGGCTGGCCATCGGCGCGGTGCTCTCCGGCGTGCCAGCAACCTCCAGCACGGAGGTCCTCGGTAAAGCCAGTGGTGCGGTAGGCGTCGTCGGAGCCCCACCAACGGACAATCTCGTCCGGCGCGGTGAGCGCGCGGAAAACGCGTTCGGGCGCCGCCGCGATCTCGACTGTGGCGAGGATCGTACCGGATCCGGCATCGGCGATGGCGCGCGCGGAATTCTTTGTACTCATCGGTTTTCCTCCAAATGATGCTTGAGATTTCGTTGCCAGAACGCGCCGTATCCCTCGATCCAACCCGCCACGTCCTGCAGCCGCGCCGGTTGAAGCCGGTAGATGCGTTCGCGGCCAACGCGTGGTTCGGTGACAACATGCGTCTCTCGCAGCACGCGCAGATGTTTCGAAATCGCCGGGCGGCTCTGCGCGAATTCCAGGGCGAGGGCGTTCACGGGCGCCGGGTCATCGCGCAGTCGGTCAAGAATCGCGCGCCGGGTAGGATCGGCGATTGCACGAAAAACGTCGGCTTTGGCTTGGGCGCGGCTCATAATGCGCAACCGAATAGTTACGCATTCACTTGCGCGGCGCTCGTCAACTCGCGCCCATGCGGCCCAAGAGGCGGATGCCGTCCCCCGCTCACCTCGGTTCTTGATTTACCGCAATTTCTTTACTTGAACCGGGTCCACTTGTCTTGACAATGGCCTAATGCTTCCCAATTCCCGGAAGGGTGTCGCGCGGCGCCTCTGCTGGCCCGGCGCGTCAAGTATTGATGCCGCATAACTCATCCGGAGTCGCCGATGCCGGACCTTCCCCGATTGATCGCCTTCGACGCCGACGATCTCGCGGTGATCGCGGCTAATCTTCAGGATGCCTTGGTGCGCGTCGGCGACATTGCCTATTTGCCGCGCTCGAAGCAATTGGCGATGGTCGCGGCGAGGTTCGATTGGGTGCGGGCCGCCGCGAGAACAAGCGGACGCCCTTCCTGCGAGCGCTGCCGGACGGGCTTGCATTTCGGGCGCGTACTGAAGGTTTCGTGCCTGGGCTTTCATTGTCGAGACGAGGCACTCGTCCTCAATCTCCTGGATATCGGCTTCAAGGAAACCGAGCCGCCTGCGGGTTTTGTGGAGTTTATCTTCTCCGCCGGCCGCGCGCTGCGGCTTGAGGTCGAATGCCTCGAGGCCGAAATCCGCGATCTTGGGTTTCGCTGGCCAGCGAGATCGGCGCCACATCATCCCTTTGACGGCGGCCCGGACATAGCCTGATCGCCTTCGCTGTGGCACTTGGGCCACGGTTGGCGTTAGTTGAGCGAAGCCCTGGGGCTCCGGCTTGCTCTCGGCCATAACTCATGCGATAGATCAGACGATCGCTCTCAACTCTCAAAATCACGGAAATGCACGATGAGTCTCGGGAAGTTTGGTGCGGCGGGTTTGTGCCTGGGCATGTTGATGTTGCCGGTTCCCTCGCAGGCGAGGCCGGTGGGGACCGTCGATGGAATGCCCTTTTTTGGTCTCCCCTATCCCTTCGGATATATCTACCATCGGCCAAGAATAGAGTGTTACGCCTTTCAACAGGTCGAAACCCCGGAAGGGCCGCGGATCCTAGAAATTTGGATCTGCGGGGCTCCCGTTACGGCGCGATACTAAAAATATCTTAAATGGGACAAGCGAAACCTCGGGAGGAGATTTTATGAAGCCTTTAACAGCTAGCACCATGATAGCTCGCCGCCATAGGCCGCCGGCTGCGAACCAGCTTGAATCGATAACGCTCTAAAACGACCGCACGAAGAAATCTTGACGGCATCCACATGGCGAAGCCGAACATGATCGCCGCGCGCGCGGCGCCGGAAGCCTTCGCGGCGCAAAACAAGGTTCCGTCCTGTCCGCCTAAGTCCATACCCCCGGCC
>JBAUNU010000410.1:0-5391 GCA_049579405.1 Methylocella sp. | reverse complement strand
GGTTGTTACGTCTTGCATCGCCCCGCTTTCGCCGACTGGATAGTCCACCCCCGCGGCATTCCATGGCGGCCGGTGCGCGCCGTAGGCGTTGAGCAAGGTTGGATTTTGCGGGGTGCCTGCTTGCGCGCGTCGGCAGCCGTCCGCGTAACGATTGCCCTTTGGGCAATTGGCGGCGCCCGCGGCGCCGCCAAGCGGCGGTCCAAGAAGCACGCCGCCAAGGATGGCGGTCAGTAGAATTTTCATCATTTGGCGAGGAACGATTTCGGATCGAATGACAGCCGGCGTTTGAGTGCCATGATAAACCTCCTGCACCGCGATTCTCACGCCGGTGAAGTTCTGACCGGGAGGGGCGTGAGAAGTGGCCAGAGGCCCGCCGGTGCAACAGAGCGTGTGATTGTTACATAATAGTTAACAATGATCATGCGCCATTTAAGCATAGCCCCGTTGTCAAAATACTCGCGCATCTCATGGCGACGCCTTCCAACGTATGTCGGCGCGAAAATTGGAGGTTCTCGGCGGCCTTGCTCTTGTGGGCCGCCAAATTGTCCATGATGACGACATCGCCTTTGTCGAGGGTTGGCGCGCGCTCTTTTTCGACATAGGTCTCGAAGATGCACCGGTTCATCGGGGCATTGATGACGAAGGGGGCGGTGAGCTTGCCGCAGCGCAGGCCGGCGACGAAGGTCTGGGTCATCCAATGCCCGAAAGGCGCCTTGCAGCGGAGCCGCTGGCCCTTCGCGCAGCGGCCGCGCAGACGGGTCATCTTGGTTGTCGTTCCGGTCTCGTCGAGAAAGACCAGCCGATGCGGTTCAAGCCGCATGCGCGGCTGGCGCTTGGTGGTCCATTCCTCGCGCGCCGCTTTGACGTCGGGGCGATCTTGCTCGCTCGCCAGCAGGGTTTTTTTTGAAGCGATAGCCGTTGCGGATGAGCCAGCGCGAGAGTGAGGCGGGATCGGCCTTTGTGCCGCTGGCCGTGGCGAGTTCAGCCGCGAGTTCCGGCATTGTAAGGTCGGCTTTTTCGGCGATGCGGCCGAGCAGAAACGCCCGATGCGGATCAAGCTTGGCGTGGGGGCGTCCGCCGCTCGGCTTGGGGGCGAGCCCTCCGGTCGCGCGAAAAGACCTCATCAGCCTGACGGCAAAAGAAACCGACGCGTCGAAAAGCGCGGCAGCGGCATGACATGACCGGCCACCCTCGACAAAGCGGGCAACCCTTTCGCGCAGATCGAGCGAATAGGCTTTCGGCATCGCCAATCACCTCCAGGGGGAAGTGAATCACAACCGTCACCCCAGGAGAATCCCCATCGAGTCAATCTGAGAATCCGCCGCTCTAAGGCGCCACTTCGCTTGCCGCTCGGCGCTGGTCATTGCCTTTTTTCTTCGGCGGTTCGCGTTTTCTTCTGGGCATCAGCGGTGCTCGTCAAAGAGCACAGCACTCGGCAGAATGGCCCCATGCGGGCCGTACTCGCTGGCGATCTTCTTGCACCACGCATCAGCTCCAATCTCGTTGGATTTGTTTATGCATAATAGCGATCGACGGTTCCTATAAGAAGTGCTGAGCCCGTCCAGCATGTCGTTGCTAATGTAATAATTCCGCCGTGTGGCAAGTGTAAGATGCTTCTTCGTCGATCATCCACGCAGCTTCGCGGGCCATCATGAGAGCTTCGGAGTCCCTTGCTAGGTTGTTTGGTTGGCCGACCGCAGGCGACGGGCGTGGCGCAAACATCGCCCACGCGGCTTCAGACTAGGCCGGTCACGAGCATCCATTCCGTCACCTGCCCCGTGCCTTCTTGCCGCCTGGCCGTTTACCCGGCGGCGGGACCGGCTTCGGCGCCGCGTTGGCCTGCCGCACGATGGGTCCCGGTTTGCGCTTTCCCGCTGGTGTTTTCGGCATGACGATTTCCCTTGCTTGCGGCGACGGCCAGATCAACTCTCGTTGCGCAATACAAGCCATCGGCGAGGCATCTCAAGGTCGCTCAATTTGATGGCACACACATTCTTTCGACCGAGTTTGTCGATGAAGTAGCCAAGGTCAAGAACAACGTTTGGCGCGCTCGCGGTCGGACCTGCTTTCGAAACGCCGCAAGCTCATGGAGCTTTGGGCAACGATGCTGACAATTTAGGGTGACCAAGGGCGAGCACGTTGTTCATGACCACAATGGCCTTGCCATGCCCGAAACCGCCGTCGAAGCCGCCATTGTCGGCGCACATGTGATATCGAATGAATTTAAAAGGCCCGAAGGCCCGGACGTTTAGCGAAAACCCCCAAGCCATGCCGGTCATGTTGGATTGCGGCCGGCCGATTGGCGTCCACGCGGCATTGTCGGTCGAGCCGTAAACCATCACACGAAAAGGAACGAACTCGACGAACGCCGCCGTCACGTTGGTGATCATATACGGCGTGGATAGCGTGGCGGTCCATTCAAACTCACAGGTCGATTGCTTGCCGGAAGCCCATGCAAACGTCGTGGACATGGCCTTGGAGCAATCGCCGGCGTTCGACGACGCTGTGCAAGCCGAGCCGGGCAGCACGTTTTGGTCCATCGCGGCTGCCGGAGCCGAGGCCAAGGCCGCCACGAGTAAGACTTTGTTCATCACGGGCGGTTCCCGGTAATCCAGTGAAGGAAATTAAAAACCGCAACCGTCACGAAAAACATCAACACCCAAACACCCATTTCATTCCCTCCGAAAAGTCCGCCACGAAGAACACGCCATAAGCGCCAACCACGCCCCAGAGGACACATTGCGGCCAATACTCGGACACATGCCCTGTGTCCCCCGCACGCCCGGCCGATTATCGCCGGGTTCCGCAGTCCTGTAGCTTTGGCCGCATCTGACCCAGAAGCGGGCTGGGGTCGCTAGCCGACTGGAAGGCTGAAGGACCGGTCTCCACTTCGACCGAAGCCAAGGTGAGCAAAGCAGATAGTCGGGGGTATCCTGCTGATCTCGCCAGCTCAGCGAGTTCACGCGCCATTTCACTTACATACGCTGCTGTGAAATGCGTATTCGCGTCCGCCTTCGTAGGATTTGACTGCACCCTTGCCTTTTTTGCCCATGGTCATTATCCAAAGACGATTTTTATTTTAGCGTGATGCTGCTCTATATTATGGCCTGGTTTATTCTGGCCGAACTGTAGTCGGTTGGATCCGTCTTATCCCTTCTCGAAGGAAGGTCTGGACTGTGGCTACCGAAGTCACGGAGTGATGCGCGTTTTCCCCAGCCGATTGGTAAGGTCCTGTCCATGAAAAGTCCTTTGATCGAAAACACTTTCTCTTTCAATGGGTTACGCAAAACTGACTCTGAGCCGCGTCTGATGATTGACAAAAGTCATAAAATATGATAATAACTAACTATGGATTTATATCATGCTTTAATATCCGTGTCCATTTCCCAAATGAAATATGCCTTTCATCATATTTTCCCCGCGTCAGGTTTACTTTCCTTGGAGCAAACGACGTGAGGCACTGGGATGCGAGTCGTGCCAGCGACGTCGTAGCGGATTTTCACGCGGCAGCCCTCCGGTCGGCACTTTGGCCCAATGCGCTACAGAATTTAGCCACCCTCGCCGGCGCGGAAGGATGCATGTTGGTCGGGGGGCCAAGATCGTCCGTTGCGCCGATCTGTTCGCCTTCCATGACAGAATTCGTCGCTTTCACCATGGACGGAGGAATGGCCAACAGCGACGCCCGCATCGAAAAATCAATAGCGTCTTTCCAGCACGGACATAACGTACTGACGGAGCCCATGCTCTTTACGGTAAAGGAACGCGCTGATCACCCGGCTGCCGTGGAGTTCATCAATCGCTTTAATAACGGCTCGTGTGCCGAAATAACACTAGCGGGAGAAGGACTTGGCAGCGTCTTACTAAGGCTGCAACGTCTTGCCGCGTCCGGGCCTTTTCCCGAGTCGGTGATCGAGCACCTCCGTCGCCTCAGGCCGCAACTTCAGGACGCGGCCAAAATGGCGTTGCAGGTAGCGGAGATACACCACGATGGATTAATGGTTGCTTTCACCCTCTTCAATTGCGGCGCGGTTCTCCTCGACCTGAACGGGCGTATCCTGCGAGTAAACGTGGCGGCGGAGGGCTTGATCAGCGAAGCGTTGAACATTCAGCACGGAATGCTAAGGGCGAACGTCGCCGTTAACGACGTCTCGCTGCAGAAATTGATCCACTCGTTGACTGTCCGAGGGATTGTTCCGGAAGCCGAGCCTAGCGGTGCAATCGCCATCCTACGGCGGGGAAGATCACCTCTCCTTATCCATTCGGGGCAGCTGTCGGTCTCGCACGAAGACCCGTTGCGGCAAGCACGAGCTGTCTTGATGATCGTTGACCCAGACGCCTATCACGCACCACAGATGCCGGAATTGCGCCAGATGTTCGCCTTGACAGCTTCGGAGGTAGCCATCGCGGTGGCGCTTACGAGCGGCCATGAAGTCGAGGAGATCGCCAGGACGCGCCACGTCAGTCCTGGCACGCTCCGCGTGCAATTAAAGTCCATCTTCCTCAAGACAGGCGTACGCCGCCAGTCCGAACTCATCGCCTTGCTCCTTCGCTTTTCCCGGTTGCCGAGACAGGGTCTTTGGTAACACCAGCCCAACTTATTTTTTGCCCGAAGCCGCATCGGCGGCGAGCTGCATCTTGACGATTTTGTCGGGACCGGTCACCGCGCCGTTGTCTTCCTTGGCGCCCTTCTTGATCTTATCGACGGCGATTTGTTGTTCAGGAACGCGGCATCGGCAAAGCAGATAAAGAACTGCGGATTTGGCCGAGTCAGGATCTTGCAAGCGGGCCATGCCGACGGTGCCGCGCTTAAATGGCTCGGCGGAAAATTCCGCCGGAATATTGGGCAGATCCGACTTGCCCATTCCGGTGCCGGTGGGATCGCCCGTCTGCGCCATGAACCCGTCGATGACCCTGTGGAAGACGAGGCGTCATGCCGGTGCATACGTTGCCCGCGGGCCGCGCGACCCGGCATCGTTCATCGTTTGCGACAAGCGCGATGACATCAATCGCGTGTCCTTTCCGCCGACCGACTGATGCAATGGCGGTGCGATGCCGATGCCGTGTGCGGATTTATCGCGGCGAGTCTCGGCTTATGCCGCAGCGATCAGCATCCGGCCGATGCCGGTTTGCTTAACATCGGGAATGGCGTCCGGTGGCAAGCGTAATCAGATGCTCTCCCTGCGAGCCGATGGCGAGGCGCTCCCGTCGCAATAGCGAGAAGTGTGTTTCCCATCTCGCATCATTTCGTGATTTCGGTGGCTTTCGACACATGCAGGATGCCGGAAATGACAGTCCGATCGTCCACGCGCGGTTTTCCCGGCTTGCCGTGAGGCAGATGGGGCTCCAACGCCTTCCATGCTTCATCCGACAGCCAGAATAAACTCCTTGCCA
>JBAUNU010000409.1:0-4389 GCA_049579405.1 Methylocella sp. | reverse complement strand
GGCAAGCCGGGCGCTATCTGCCAGAATATCAGGCGCTTCGCGCGAAGGCTTCTTCCTTTCTCGATTTTTGTTACACACCGGCACTTGCGGCGGAAGCAACCCTGCAACCCGTACGGCGATTTGGATTCGATGCCGCCATTCTGTTCAGCGATATCCTGGTTATTCCAGATGCTCTTGGCCAAAAGGTTGCTTTCGAACCGAACGAAGGACCGAGACTCGATCCCCTTTTGACGGCGGAAGATTTTGCCAAGCTGAGCGGGGGGATAGATCGCCACCGGTTGAGCCCGGTTTTCGAGACGATCGAGCGGGTCAAAACGACCCTTCCCGCCGAAACCGCGTTAATCGGTTTTTGCGGCGCGCCATGGACGCTTGCATGCTATATGATCGCCGGCAAAAGCACGCCCGATCAGGCACTGGCCCGTCTGTTTGCCTACCGCCATCGCGATCTGTTCCGGAACCTCATCGACCGGCTGGTCCAAGCGTCGATTGACTTTCTCGCCTGGCAGATCGAAGCTGGTGTCGAGGCCGTGCAAATCTTCGATACCTGGGCGGGCGTCTTGCCCTTCGCCGAATTTGAGCGCTGGTGTCTGATGCCGGTCGAGACGATCGTCGCCGGCCTTCGGGTGCGCCATAAGGACGCCCGCGTGATCGGTTTTCCGAAAGGGATAGGCCACCATCTAATGGACTTCGCGGCACGCACCTGCGTCAACGCGCTTGGACTTGACAGTTCCGCCGATCCGCGATGGGCGGCGAAAACGTTCGATCGAGGTTTGGTGCTACAAGGCAATCTCGATCCGTTGGCGCTCGCCGCCGGCGGCCCTGCGCTTGAGACCGGGGTGCGCCATATCCTCTCAGCCTTCCGGGGAAGGCCGCATATTTTCAACCTCGGCCACGGCGTCTTGCCGGACACGCCCATTCAACACGTCGAGCTTATGCTCGATTTCGTTCGCAGAGGACTCTGCTGAATGAGCAATCTTTATCTCTGGATCAAGGTGCTGCATATCTTGGCGATCATCGCCTGGATGGCGGGGATGCTCTATTTGCCGCGTCTCTTTGTCTATCATGCCGAAGCGCCGCAGGGCTCCCCGCAAGCGAGAACCTTCGTGGTGATGGAACGCAGGCTGATGCGCGCGATTATGCTGCCCGCTTTGCTTGTGACCTGGGCAACCGGCCTTACGCTTGCGGTTCAGGCGGGCTTTCTGCATGCGGGCTGGTTTCACTCAAAACTTGCCCTGGTGATCGTCCTTAGCGCGCTTCATGGATATTTTGCGAGGCTGCGGCGCGATTTGGCGGAAGAGACAAATCGCCATGGCCCTCGTTTTTTCCGGATCGTTAATGAGGTCCCGGCGGTTCTCATGGCTGGAATCGTAATCCTCGCCGTTCTCAAACCGTTTTAATCGCAATCTGCGTCCTCAAGCCGCGCCGAAGTCGCGTACGCGCAGGACACCTTAAGGCGAACCTCACGCGCTCGCGGCGCTGGACCAGCGCAGCGCCTCGACGCCGGGCAATTGCTTGCCTTCGAGCCATTCGAGAAACGCGCCGCCGGCCGTCGAGACATAGGTGAAGTCCTGAGTGACGCCGGCTTGATTAAGGGCCGCGATCGTATCGCCGCCGCCGGCGATGGTCTCCAGCGCGCCCACCTTGGTGAGTTGCGCCGCGACCTTGGCGATCGTCATCGTGCCGGTTTGGAATGGCGCGATCTCGAAAGCGCCGACGGGTCCGTTCCAGACGAGCGTCCGCGCAGAGGCGAGAAGGCCGACGGCCTGCGAGATGGTGCGCGGCCCGATGTCGAGAATCATTTGATTCTCGCCCACGGCGCCGGTGTCGACGGTTGCAACGCGCACATTCGGCTCGAGCCGCGAGGCGACAACCACATCGACCGGCAGCACGAGCTTGCAATTTGCCGCATCGGCCTCGGCGATGATCTGGCGGGCGACGTCGCCGAGCTTCTTCTCGTGCAGGGACTTGCCGACCGCCTTGCCGCTCGCCGCGAGAAGCGTATTGGCCATGGCGCCGCCGGCGAACAAATATTCAACCTCGCGCATGAGGTTGCCGAGAAGCTCGAATTTGGTCGAGACTTTCGCGCCGCCGACGATCGCCGCCAGCGGACGCTTGGGGTCGGCCAGCATCCGTTTCAGCATTTCAAGCTCATGCTGCATGCTGCGCCCGACATAGGCCGGGAGCTTGTGCGCCACCCCTTCAGTCGAGGCATGCGCGCGATGCGCGGTGGAAAAAGCGTCGTTTACGTAAATATCGCCAAGTTCGGCCAAGGCATCCACGAAGGCCGGATCGTTCTTCGTCTCGGCGGCATGGAACCTTGTATTTTCGAGCACGAGGACGTCGCCGTCGTGCATCGCCGCAACCGCGCTTTTCGCGACCTCGCCGGCGCAATCGGAAGAAAAAGAGACATAGCGTCCGAGCTGGCGTTCAATCTCCACCGCGACCGGCTTCAGCGAGTTCCCCGGGTCCGGCCCGTTCTTCGGGCGGCCGAGATGCGACAAGAGGATAACCTTGCCTCTTTTTTCCGAAATCTCGCGAATATTTACAAGAATCCGGTCGATGCGGGTTGCATCGGTGATCTTGCCGTTTTCCATCGGGACGTTGAGGTCGGCACGAACGAGCACCCTTTTTGCGGCGAGGTCCACATCGTCGAGCGTCCGGAACGCCGACATGGGCGCTGTTCTCGTCATATGAGTTTTCCCATGGCGGCGGCGACATCGACCATGCGGTTCGAGAAGCCCCATTCGTTGTCGTACCAGGATAGGACACGCACGAATGTGCCCTCCAATACTTTTGTCTGATCCATATGGACAATCGACGAATGCGGATCGTGATTGAAATCGGCAGACACATTCGGGCTTTCGGTGAAGGTGAGGATGCCCTTCAATTGCTGTTGCGAGGCGTGCTTGACCGTGTCCTTGATCTCGCCGGCTGTCGTCTTGCGTTTGGCGACGAATTTGAAATCGACGACGGAGACATTGGGGGTGGGCACGCGGATCGCCGCGCCGTCGAGTTTGCCGTTGAGCTCGGGCAGGACGAGGCCGATGGCCCGCGCCGCTCCGGTCGAAGTCGGGATCATCGAAAGCGCGGCCGCGCGGGCCCGGTAAAGGTCCTTGTGCAGTGTATCGAGCGTCGGCTGGTCGCCGGTGTAGGAGTGGATCGTGGTCATGAACCCTGTTTCGATGCCGATCGCGTCGTTTAGGATCTTGGCGACCGGGGCGAGGCAATTGGTGGTGCAGGACGCATTGGAGACGACGAGATGATCCTTGGTCAGCTTGACGTGATTGACCCCAAAGACCACCGTCAGATCGGCATGGTCGGCTGCCGCCGAAATGAGCACCCGCTTGGCGCCCGCCTTCAAATGCGCGGCGGCTTTGTCCTTCGAGGTGAAAAACCCGGTACATTCGAGCGCGATGTCGACGGCAAGCTCCCTATGCGGCAAATCGCGCGGATCGCGGATCGCGGTCACCTTGACCGGACCGTCGCCGTAATCGATCGCGTCGCCCACGGCCTTGATGTCGCCGGGAAACCGGCCGTGCACGGAATCGAAACGCAGCAAATGGGCATTGGTCTCGACCGGGCCGAGATCGTTGATCAACACAACCTCAATGTCCTTGCGCTTTGACTCGGCAATCGCGCGCAGGATATTGCGGCCGATGCGGCCAAACCCGTTGATAGCGACTCGAATCGCCATTGCATCTCCTTCTCTGCACTCCCGCATGGCATGAAGGTTATTTTAACACGCGTCAACCGTTGCAACGCCGCGCCGCGGCCTCGGCGACGGCTTCCGGCGTAATGTTGAAATAATTATAAACATCCTTGTAGGGCGCACTGGCGCCAAATCCGGTCATGCCGATGAAAATACCATCTTCGCCGATGATCGCGTCCTTGACGGACAGCGGCTTCGACACCGATCCGCATGGGCGCATCGCCAATGATCTTTTGGCCCTGGCCGAGCGGACCCGTCGTGGCCTCCACCCCGGCGTCCGCGAGCCGAGCTGACGGTACCGTTGCAGTTCCGCAATGGTCATGCTTGGTTCGCCGGTCAGATAGAGCAGCGCGTAAAGCAGCATCGCGCCATGGCCGGCGGACAGGACGAAACGATCGCGGTCCGGCCACTGCATCATCTACCTGCATCGCCATCACTTGTTCACCAATGAGGGAGGCACCCGGAAATTGATGAGCAATTGCTCCATCAAGCGGGGGGACGCAAAAGCATGGTTCGCCCAGCGGGCTCGCCTATTGCTGTGCGGCACTTTAAGCTTTAGGTCCGCGATTTCGCCGCGATTTCGCCCCATTGTCGTGGCGCTAGGCCATTATACTTGCCCGAAGCACTTAGTGCGTGGCGGCCAGTTTGTCGACCGGCGCCTCGGGCGTTCGCGGTGGACC
>JBAUNU010000408.1:0-3987 GCA_049579405.1 Methylocella sp. | reverse complement strand
GCGCGAACGGGCGCTGGGAAAAGAAATCTTGAGCCAACGCCAGAAAACTCCACTCGCAAGTCAATGCGGGTTCGAGCGACTGGCCTTCTCAAGATTCCGCGCCGTCGCCGCGGCTCGGGGTTGGTCTTTGCGACGAAATTAGACCCGAAATGCATTCGACGAACCGTTCAGCGGTCTCTATAGCCTGCTTCGCTTCCGCAATAGTCACGCCAGCATCGGGGCCAACGCCATAGTCGGCAATCTCTTTCAAAGCGTATGCCTGCGCGAGGAACGCCGTAAAAGTCCGATCTATACGGCGATCCTCCTTGGCAAGGCGCGCAAACGCGCTGCGCGCGCCGCCGTGGCTTTTGGTGACTTTGCCCGTGCGGTCGAAGATGAACGCCTGCGCGGCGTGATAGGCCGCAAGGTAAGCGGTGCGCCCTGCGACATCGGGAAGCTCGATGGCTGCTATGGCGCGCGCTTGTTGCAAAATCCGCCGCGCCCTCGCGCCCTGTTGAGATAATCAGCGGATTCCGGCTTCGTCATAGATCGCGGCCTTCGCGGCGGCCTTCGTGCATGAGCGGAGTCCGTTCCCGGTACGCTCCGGCCGGAAAGGGCAAGGCATTAATGACGGCCCCTGTTTCATATAGAATATCGGTTTCAATTTCCGCGAGCCGCCCGCTTTCTTTCCAAAACTATCCGGGCTTTCAGGAAAACGGCAATGTCGTAATCGGAATCCGGGCGCGCCTCCCTGCGCGCGTGCGAGCCAAACAGCACCACACGGTCGAGGCGGTTGCCGTAGGTTTCATCCAGCGCTGCCCTGAAGCGTTTAAGGATGGGGTCAACCGGTGCCTTCGTAGTCATAAGATAAGCATATAGGCCATTTTGGCCGCAAGCGCCGACGCGTCAGATTGCGCGGAAGTTGGCGCCGATTATGCGCGCGCGGTTGCCCTCTTCGACGGCAACAACGCCGAGGAACTCGCGGCTGCGCGGGCACAATGGAAAGAGCTTCAAGGTTTGGGCTTTGCGCTGACCTATTGGCAGCAGGGAGCGAACGGGCGCTGGGAAGAGAAGTCTTGACCCAGCGCCAGAAAATTTTGCTCGCGGGTCAATTCGAATTCAGATGCGGCCGTGGACGGCCAACATCAGAACCATTAAGACGCCGCGCCGCCAGGCTGCCCGCCCTTTATGGAACGGAGTACCGTTGGAGAGTCGAACGAAACACCCGTTTCAGTGACGCGCTTGGTAAACGCCTTCAATAAGCAATCATCCAACTTGGCAGAAAACACGTATGCAATATCGTCGCCTCCTAGCGCAGGAAATTGTAGCGCGGCCTTACCGTCCCTTTGCTCCCGATAATCAAATAGAGAGCCGTTGTTTGGCTTTCCGTAATATACGCGAAATGATGTTTTCGTTTTGCGGAACTTGATTTTCTGAACCTCATGAAACAGGACCTCGTTTCGCACGAGATAGAAAAGTCGATTCTTTGCGTAGGTTAGTGCCTTCATTTCTCCTTCTGACGGGAAAAGTATTTCAGCCTCTGGTTCTGGGGCAACGGCGGGCGTGGTGGCGGCTGGTTCCTCACGCCCAGGCACAGTCCGAACAACGTCCTTCGGGGCATAGCCGAAACGCGAAAGCGCCTCTTGGGCTACAAAGGCTTCCATCGCAGACCGCACCACATCGCGGTTGGCATCCACAATCTGGTGGGTCACTCTGCTAATCTTACCACCCGCCTCGGATTGGTCGAGAATGAACCGGATAAAATTATCCGATGGATCAGACTTGAATTTCTTTATAATATTAACGAAAGACTCAAATAACAGTTTGCGCTTTGCTTCTGCTCCAACATCCTCCGGATTGAACAAACCTTTTCGGATCGCTGCTATGCCGCCAAGCGTGTTGTCGTCTATAGTGCCGTCTTTAGCGATTTCCGCGAAATCGAGGCGCAGAAAGGCCGCCTCGTCCATCATATTGGGCTTATCGGAATCGGCGTAGAATTCATATTTTAGACCATCCGTAAGGATACCCAACTTCACGGTCGGACACGCGTTGAAATAGCTACGAAGCTGACCGCGATCATCTTTCATCGCGGTACCGACGCGCTTTGATTCAATCGCGATTACCGGCACGGCCTGGTGCAAAATGGCGTAGTCCACTTTGTTTTGATATTTTTCGGCGAAGTCCGCGTGGTGCTCAGGGGACACCTCGTCGGGATTCCCAACATCATATCCGAGCGTCGTCAAAAATGGCTGGACAAGTGACGCGTTGGTGCTTGCCTCAGACTCGACCTTGGCAGCTCTACCAGCGGCCTGCTTAGCATGTAATAGGACACGCTGCCGGAATTCTTCTAAGTCGGGGGACATGGCGACTCCCAGTGACACGCTTCGCGAAGGCGGGGAACTAACGGATGAATGTCTTGCTTCAAATCAATGTGCCGAATTCGGAAGCCACTGGCATGACGGCCGGATCGGTGGATGTGTCATCATGGAATGGCGTGAATACGTTCTTCGCTACCGCGCCTATCCCACGCGTCACCACTGCGTCGAACGCGCCGCCTACTAGGCCACCGGCCAACGGGACAAATTTGATTAGATTGATTGATCCTGTGGTGCCTGCCCTAGTGACGAGCCGAAAGCCTACCGCCCTATTGATGTTGCGGAGCGTTGCACCGGGAATCTGCTTGATCAGGCGGGGCGGCGAGCTTCGCGCCGAGGCCGATGCCCGCTTCCTGCAGAACTGCCGCCGCTGAACTGCCTGTGAGGCAGATGAAAGCTAACGTCTTCACCTGTTCATCCTTGACCGGATAGCCCCTGAGATGAGCGATCGCCGCGATCACACGAAGCTGTATTAGAAAAACCGAGCCAACGTTTACGGGAACCGTGACGGGCATGGTGATGAACCCGCCTATATTGCTGACGAAGCCGACGGCCCCGGCGTAACCCACATGCCTTGCGATCAGGTGGTTGATTGCTTTCTCCCGGTTGCCTCCGCAACTCTTAAGATGGCTCTCCGCGAGGTCGACCGCACTATCCAACCCAGGGAGGATTGCTGCCGTCGCATGCTCATATCCCCATTCCAAGGCCTGCATCATGACCGCAACGGCGCGGGAAGGCTCGACTTCGTCTGTCACCGGTCGGTAGTGGGTCATTTTGAAATTTGAGGGTCTTGAGCTATCGCGTTCCCCTTTCTTCCTATATGCTAGGTTAAAGCAGGAGGCGCATATGGTGAATTGGGTTCAATGCACCGAGGACGGCGGCACCGCGATATTGGTCAATTTTGATCGCGCGACGACAATTAAAACAGTTTCTGGCACGTCAGAGAGTAAAAATCTAACGCGCGTTGAGTTTGGCGGCGGCCATATGATCAAGATTCGAGATACGGAAGAAACGATACTTCGAGCGATAGGAATACGCGAAGATGCCCATCGGGCCTAAAGGCGAGAAGCGCCCGCGCGACCCGAATCAGCTCGCTAAATTGATTATCGACATCGCCACCGGCCAGGTCGAGGATCGCGAGCCTCCGGCGGAGGAACAGGGGAAGGCCCTCACCAGTGGAGGCGGCGATAAAAAGCCC
Source organism: Methylocella sp. (assembly GCA_049579405.1). Classification (GTDB taxonomy): domain Bacteria; phylum Pseudomonadota; class Alphaproteobacteria; order Rhizobiales; family Beijerinckiaceae; genus Methylocapsa. Next base: position 435 of record JBAUNU010000408.1, on the reverse strand, counting down.
CGCAAACGTACTCCGCCGCGTTAAAGCAGTCCGGGCAATCCCAATTGGCTGCTCCCCCTTCCGATGATTTGATATGGATCGTCTGCTTTTCGATCTATTCGATTTCTCGCCCGTAACTCCAATAGAGTTTTTGTTGCCTTGTAATGCCGTCCTCGTTTTTCACCGATCGGCATCAAGAACTCAAGATCGCATAATTTCTTTAGATCGCGGCTCGCGACAACATCAGAAATATCGTACTCTGTGCGGTATTGGCTGTTTCGCACGCTTATTCCGAATGCGGCATGCATTAACGCTAATTCGGTTCGCGGCGGAAGACCGTGCCGTGCGATAATTTTGCTGATTTCCTCCCATATCCGCCCAATTTCTGCATTACGCTTTATCAGTGTTGCGGCTTGCTGATAGTGTGCACGCAAGCAATAACGAATCCACGGAAGG
>JBAUNU010000407.1:0-1764 GCA_049579405.1 Methylocella sp. | reverse complement strand
TCCCTAGGTTTCTTCGGCTCCGGCAAACGGCAAAACAAGCGCCCCACGGCCCGAAGATCGCATCCGCATGGGGAAGATCGCATCCGCATGGGGTCGCTGACGGTCGCTGGCGTCCATTGACAGAGATAGGCTCGCCGTAATAGCAAGTCTTTCAGAAACGCCCGCTGAATATTAGAAAATACCGGTAATCAGCCCGTCAGCGTGCAGGCGGGAGCCCGCGGGGAGCATGTTGCGGTGACCGGCGTGCGGAGAACGGTGCGGTCCTGGCCTGCGTGCAGGGAGACTTGCCATGGGATGGGATAGGGGCCGGTCCGGAGGCCGTGAATTCATCGATCTTGCGTCTAGCCCGCCATTGCGCGGTCTTGAGGTCAACGCGCTTCTGAGCGTTGGCGCCGTGACCCTCACGCATTGGACCACCGGCCCGGTCGAGGGGAGGCAATTGGGCGAGGCCCAGATAGGAGTCGCCATCCATGATGGCGCGGCGTTCGACATGGACTGGCGCGGGGGCGAAAGCGACCGTCTACGATCGAGCACCGTCTCACATGGCCGCGTTCACGTCCGAGACGGGCGTCTTCCCTTCTGGGTTCGCTGCAACGCGTCGACTTCCACCTTTGCCTTCGCGGTCGAGGAATCTTTCGTCACGGAGATCTGGCGGAAAGGCTTCGACGGCACCGGCGATTGCTTCATCGGAACCTCGATCGGTGGCGAGGATCCGGTGATCGGCCGGCTCGCCGCGCTCGGCCGGATCGAGCTGAACGAAGGTGGCGCGGGCGGACGGCTTTACCTCGAGGGACTCGCCTCTGCGTTGGCGGTCCATCTGCTCCGCACGTCCGGATTGTCGCGGCGTTTGCTAATCCAGCAAAAGGGCGGGCTTGCGCCGCGGCAGATTCGGCGCGTTCTCGAATACATCGAGGCGCATCTGACCGATGAGCTCGGGCTCTCCGAGTTGGCCGCGATCGTCGAGCTGAGCCCGCATTACTTCGGCGAGGTATTCAGAATTTCGACCGGAAAGTCGCCCCATCGTTACGTGATGGAACGACGGATCGAGCGGGCGCGCGGTCTTCTGTGGGACGCGGATCGGCCGATCCACGACATCGCCTACGCCGCGGGCTTCTCGAGTCAGAGCCATTTCACGGCGAACTTCCGCCGGGTTACCGGGGTTACGCCAGGCCGGTTCCGCCGATCGCTTCCTTGAGGCCGCCGCCAGCGGCGCCGGTAGGCCTTCCGGGTCATCCGCAGATGGCTGGCACATCATTTGTGACACCTTGGTCTCCAGCGACTGTCTTGCCGATGGGTTCGGGCGCCTTGCCGCGCTCCCGCGTTGGACACCGTGCCGCGCAAAATGAATGACGACTGCAGGAGCTGCGCTGGATGTACGATCGCCGGGATCTTGGCCTCGGTCAGAGGCGATCTCGCCCAGTGGCTCGCCAAGTGGCAGGGCAAATACACCAAGCTTTGTGCTTCGGCCGAGGACAATATCGAAGAGACACTGACCTATTACCGGCTGCCGCTGCGCCACAAGCATATGAAGGGCACCGGCAGGCTCGAACGCATGAACCAGGAGATCAAGCGGCGCACGCATGTGGTGCGAATCTTCCCCGGCAGCGAGCGCCGTCCGCGGCGGGTGCGGGCGCTCGGCCGTCGAGACCCGCGAGAACTGGCTGGAGGGCTACCTCGACATGGAGCATCTCCGCGCGCATAAGAAAGAGGCTTGCGGGCCGTGGCCGCCTGATGGTGGCCGGCGCGTCCGCCGCTGCGCTATCG
>JBAUNU010000406.1:0-3476 GCA_049579405.1 Methylocella sp. | reverse complement strand
GCAAGGTAGCGTGCAACCGCAACAAGGATATGCCGCCCCGGCTCGGTGTTGCCCCATTCGCTGAATTGACGCACCCCGGCCTCGAGAATCTGATAGGCGTGAAAACCTGCGTCTTCACGCAATAGAGCACGCGCCAGGGCGGGAATAATCAATTCCGGCGGGTGGCCTAACGTGAGGTGGCGCGCCACGAGGCGCGCCGTCGCCTCAACTTGGTGTTGGCGATCGAAAGCGTCCAGCAATGAGGCACGGATTTCTTCGACCGTTGAGGGTAGAGCTTCCAATCGCTCATCGCCTTCGCCCGGCAACCGCGCCGGCGGCACATTCAAATAACGTATCAGATAGATCGCGGTGGCTCCATGCAGGATGGCGCGCCCCGGCTCGACGAAGTGCCTGCCAAGGTCGAGGTCAGAGCTGATGCGCTTCAGCCCCTGATGCACCGCGTTGCAATAAGTGAAGACGTGATGCGCCGTTTCCCAATCCGCGTGCTCATTCGCCGTGCCAAACCGTGCGACCCGCAACGCCGCCGCATAACAAAGCGAGCGGCCGAGGTCAGCGAATGAGGCTCCGTCGGAGACCGCGGCCTCGAGCGCGCCGATAATCGCGCTCGGCTCGTCGCCCAGGAGATCGTGGGCCAACTTGGCGTGCTCCAACCACGGACCGCGATCACGGCCAACTGCGAAAAAGGCCAGTAGGCCGGTGGCGGCTTTCTCGCACAGAGCTATGAGGTCTGCGGGCTGGCGCCACTCCGCTGATTCCTCCGCGCCGCGCGCCGCGACCATTTGGCCGATGATCGTGGGCAGCACATCGGCCGCGTGTTGCCAACCGATGAGGTCAAGGCACTCGCATGCCTTGTTGATGAAGTCGAGCGAGTGTCCGCTATCGGCAAAGACGCGATCTGTCTCGGCCGCGAAGAGCAGGTCCGCCAGGGCCGCGGGCCGAGCACCCGTCGAGATGGCAGTAAGTGCTGTCCGCTCGGCCGCCTCGCGGTGACGAACGGCCGCCCAACGCCGTAACCACCGCTTGAGCGTAGGAGGATCCGGCCGACTGGCAAGCGCCGAGCGCTGTCTGCGCGGTGCAGCACCGTCACAATCGGCGGCGATTCGACTGACACCATGGAGCAGAGCCAAGTAGGTCTCTTCCGTCGGCAGGAAAGCCAGGAGGTTGCCCAGGGCAGTTAGGACGGTCATTCCCGTGCTCCACCCCTCCCGATTCCGGGCGCCGAAGACTGCCGCTTGGCGCACAATGTCGAGCGGGCCAACGCCAGCCGCTAGTTGACCCTGCAATGCTTTTGCAATGACAAGCCCAAGATTGTGAGCCATGCCCTCGTGTAGTCGCTGCCGCCAGTAGGCAGCGGGCCCCTTATGGTCGAATTCAACCCTGACCCATATCTCCCCACCGCGCACTTCGACCGGGCAGGTCGGTACATCGTCCGCCCAGAGATCGAAGGTGCAGCCACTCGCGAGATCGAACCGCGCATGATGCCAGTGACAAGTCAGGATGCCATCCTCCACGCTGCCACGATCGAGTGGAAAGCCCATATGCGGACACCGGTTGTCCAGGGCGTACACTCGATCCTGTTCTTCGATGACCAGGACCGGTCGATGAGGTCCGTGTACCACGAGCCGTCCTTTGCTCTTGAGTTCCTCAAGCGTGCCTGCACGGACCAATATGGGTTCACTAAGCAGTTTGGCCAAATACGCCTTCCTCCATTGGGTCCTCCGCGACCAAATTCCCCAATGCCTCCCCCACCGTATGTATTGCTGCCAAAATTGCAAACTGCCATGTGATTTCCCCGCGTGAAAAGCTAACCCGGAAATTAGTAGAAGTTGGTCGGCGCAGACTCAGTTATACGACATCCACCCGATGACCAGATTTCGAGGCTGAGATTGCTGTCCATACCATAGGTTCGATTATTCTATGTGGGTCTGAGGTAAAGCCGCATGGCTGCCAGAGCATCGGCACAAATCGCGGGCGTGGACGGGTGCAAGGCTGGCTGGATCGCCGTGATCCTTCAGCCGGATTCTCCCGCCCGTGCGGAGGCGAAGGTTTTCGAGAACTTCACGAAGCTTGCCGGCGCGCTGAACCCGGATTCGATCATAGCCGTCGATATGCCAATCGGCCTGCCGGAACGCGCGAGCAAAGGCGGTCGTGCGCCCGACTGGGCGGCTAAGGAATTCCTCGGCCCGCGCAAGGGATCGGTCTTTTTGGTGCCATCGCGACCGGCGGTCTATGCGTATGAACAAGGCTACGCGCAGGTTTGCACCGTGGCGCGCGAGACCTCAGATCCGCCGAGAGCCCCTTCGATACAGGCTTATTCAATTTTTCCTCGCATTCAACAACTCGATCAGATGCTACGGCAGGACGACGCGCTGCGCCGCCGTGTTTTCGAGGTTCATCCTGAGGTCTCGTTTACCATTATGAGCGGTGAGCCGATACTCGAACCGAAGAAAGTCAAAGGTCGCATTCACGAGCCTGGAATGCGGTGTCGCAAGGAGCTCTTAGAAAAACAAGGCTTTGCCGTTGGCGCCTTGGATGCGAACTTACCATGCGGGGCGGCATTGGACGATTTTTATGATGCCTGCGCTTGCGCCTGGAGCGGAGCACGTGTCTTCGAAAAAGAAGAACGCGTCTTTCCCTCCGAGCCGGGTATCGATGCAAAAGGGCTACAAGTGGCGATCAGGGCTTGAGGCTGGCGCGGTCGCGAGCGTCGGCGCTTCTCTGCTGCACGGTCTTCCCTCTTCATCGCGGATGTTCGAGCCACTCTTCGCCCGGCTTGCCGATCGCTATCACCTTGTCGCGCCCGTTTTGGACACAGCGACGGGCCGGACCCGAAAAAATTCGCGTACACTTCCGGTCACTACACCGAGATCATGAATCATTTCACCGAAGCGCTTGGGCTCTCTCGCTACACCCTTTATATGCAGGATTATAATCGGATATTTTCTCGCGGTCACCTCTCTATGTACAAAGCGCTGCATAATGCGGGCTAACCGAAAGAAAGGAGCCGCCATGAGCAATCATGGAACCGCCTTGTCCGACGACACCATCATCCGCGTTGACCGTTCAACCCCTGTCGTCTACCCTCACTACTGGTGGCTGAAGAATGTGGCGCATCCCGAGTTCCAAGCGAAGGGTCCCCCTGAGTATGACCTGGCAACGGTCGAGCTGTGGCTCCACAAAGGACAGGAGAGTGCTCGCAGGGTCGCCAGCAATCTCAAAGGCCAGAAGAAAGGCCGTGGGGTAACCGGCAGCCTCATTTACGAGCATCTGCTAAAAAACAATATGCTCGTTAGTTGCCTAGGCTTCGCTGACGGCCTTGAAATCCAGAAGAAGGGCATCCTTGTTTTCCGCAAGTTTTTTGACGGCAAAGGCCTCTACCTCTGGAATTCGGTCGCCGAGGACTTGCGCGACGGTCTCCAAGTCTCGTTCCTCGCCGAGCTCGGAGACGAGGTGGTAATGGGCTGGCGCTGGCTCGG
>JBAUNU010000405.1:0-8291 GCA_049579405.1 Methylocella sp. | reverse complement strand
AAGACAGGTATGGTGTGAGCGAAAATAAACCCTTCCCACCGGACAATGCTCCTTCGCGAGCGCGGCGGAACTCAGGCTCACTCCTGCGACGATGGTCAAGGCAAGGACGCGATACGCCATACTTTAGGTCTCCAAAGATTGCTCTTTGTATCATAAATAAGACACGGCTTCGAGATATTGTAAAATGACTGGCCACACCGCTTATATATGATTGTATATCCCTATCGTCAGTGGTAAATATTTCGCATATTTTCGCGCCGCGTTTTCGGGGTTTTCGAAATGCGAGCATTGCCGGTTGACGAATCCATTCTTGCGCGGCGCGCAAGAATTGTCGCCGCGTTGCGGAGCATTGTTCCCGGCGAAGGCGTCATCGAGCACGAGACCGGGCGGCGGCCTTACGAAAGCGACGGCCTGACCGCCTACCGGGCCTTGCCCATGGTGGTCGTTTTGCCCGACAGCGTCGCCCAGGTTCGCGCCGTGCTCGCTTACTGCCACGAGAATACCGTGAAGGTGGTTCCGCGCGGTGCCGGAACCTCGCTCTCCGGCGGCGCCCTGCCGCTCGCCGACGGCGTTCTCCTCTCTATGATGAAATTCAACAACATCAAGGAAATCGATTTCGCCAACCGGTTCGCGATCGTCGAGCCCGGCGTCACCAATCTCGCGATCACCCGCGCGGTCGAGGCGCAAGGCTTTTATTATGCGCCGGATCCCTCCTCGCAAATCGCCTGCTCGATCGGCGGCAATGTCGCGGAAAATTCGGGCGGCGTGCATTGCCTCAAATACGGCCTCACCACCAACAATGTCCTGGGCTGTGAGATGGTGCTGATGACCGGCGAGGCCGTCCGGCTCGGCGGCCGCCATCTCGACCAAGCGGGCTACGATCTCCTCGCTCTTGTCATCGGTTCCGAGGGAATGCTTGGCGTCGTGACCGAGGTCACCGTGCGCATTCTCCGCGCGCCGGAATCTGCCCGCGCGTTGCTGATTGCATTCGACTCGAGCGAATCGGCGGGGGCCTGCGTCGCCGGCATTATCGCGGCCGGCATTATTCCGGGCGGCATGGAAATGATGGACAAGCCCGCGATCGAGGCGGCGGAGGATTTTGTCCATGCCGGCTATCCGCGCGAGGCTGAGGCGCTCTTGATTGTCGAACTCGACGGCCCCCCTGTCGAGGTCGATCATCTAGTTGATCTCGTCGAAAAAATCGCCCTGGCGCATGGCGCCGCGCAATGCCGGATTTCCGCCTCCGAGGCCGAGCGCCACGTATTCTGGGCCGGACGCAAGGCGGCTTTCCCGGCGGTCGGCCGCCTCTCGCCCGATTATTATTGCATGGACGGCTCGATTCCACGCAAGGAATTGGCAAAAGTTCTCTCGGGGATGCGCAAATTATCGGAGCGCCATGGTTTGCGCGTCGCCAATGTTTTTCACGCGGGCGATGGCAATTTGCATCCGTTGATCCTCTACGATGCCAACAAGCCCGATGAGCTCGCCCGCGCCGAAGCTTTTGGCGCGGATATTTTGCGCCTATGCGTTGCCGTCGGCGGCGTGCTGACGGGCGAACATGGCGTCGGCGTCGAGAAGCGCGATCTGATGCCGGAAATGTTCAACGACATCGATCTCGCCCAGCAAATTGCGGTCAAATCCGCCTTCGACGAGAAGAAGCTGCTTAATCCGGGAAAAGTGTTTCCGTCGCTCCATCGCTGCGCGGAGCTGGGCCGGATGCATGTGCACGGGGGCGAGTTGCCGTTCCCGGATATTCCGAGGTTTTAGCACTGTGTTGTCGCGCCGATCGTACCTGAGAGAGCGGTTGATGTGAAGCAGGCTTCAGCTCACCACCCGAGCCGCTTCTGCCGCGTCAGCGGCTTCGTTCAATCAGCTATACCTTTGCGCGTAAGGCAAGGATTGCGGCTCGTGACGACAGCTTCGCTGATCCGCGTTGCCAACTTGGAAGAGCTTCACGGCGATGGGTCATGGTGTGCGGACGCCGGCTGGGTTTCGAGCATTCGAGGGGCAGGGAATATTTCGCCCGGACGCGGAAAACATTACGGATTCGCTGCCGGCTGTGCCATGTTCAACACGAACTGTAACCCGCAACGCCGTGACAAGTCTAACCAGGAGACTCTTGCGTCGCGCATCGATGAAAGACAAAATCGTCGCCATTCTTGAAAGCCGGTTGCGTGATCATATTGCCAGTCTGGTCCGCAAGCATGGAGGCACGCCATTTTCGGCGCCCGCACTGGCCGAAATCCCGGATGTCGATCCTTCGCACATCCACCAGTCGATCCGTGACTGGAATTCCATGCCGCCCGATATATTCATTTTTCAGACGGGCGTCGGGACGCGCGCGCTGTTCGCCGCAACAGATTCGCTAGGGTTAACCGATCCTCTTTTACGGCTACTGGACTCAGCGCAGGTGGTCGCACGGGGCCCCAAGCCGGCCACGGTACTGCTCTCGCGCAAGGTGCGCATCGACCGGGCCGCCAGCAACCCTTTCACGACGCACGAGGTGCTCGCCGAAATGCGTGGGACACCATTGCGCGGCAAACGCGTCGTGGTGCAGCGCTATGGCGAGACCAATCGCGACTTACAGGCGGCGCTCGAAAGCGAAGATGCGGAAGTAATCGAAATCGTGACCTATCGCTGGGGCTTGCCGGAGGACACGACGCCGTTGCTACGGCTGATTGGCGCACTTGGTCGCAATGAGATTGATCTTGTGGCGTTCACCAGCGCGTCGCAGGCGAGCAACCTTTTCGCCATCGCGCAGTCCGACGGCAAGGAGGCGTCGCTTAAACAAAGCCTTGGCCGAACGCTGGTCGCGTCAATCGGGCCGGTGTGCAGCGCCGCGCTCCGCAAGCTCGCCGTGAGGGTCGATATCGAGGCACAACCGCCGAAGCTCGGGCCGTTTATCGACGCGATCAACGCGGCGTTGTCCGGCCCGCGTCGGAGCAGATCGTAACGGCGCTCCGATCAGGCCAAAGGATTTGGGGTATTGCCCAAGCGCCGGATGCGGCACCGGAGCGGATGTGCCGTTCGCAGCGTCCGATGACACAATTCGAAAGGTAGAGCGATGTCTCACGGACTTTTAGAAAATCATCGCCGCTCGGGGGATGCCGCGTCATCAACTGGCGAACTCCCGAACCTCCTCGAAACACGCCGTTCGGTCGCCATGACGTTGCTGACCGACCCGGGGCCAAGCAAGGACCAATTGCGCCGGATGCTAACGATCGCGGCGCGGGTGCCGGATCATGGTGCGCTGCAACCCTGGCGCTTCATCGTCATCGATGGCGAGGCGCGGAAGCATGCGAGCGAGCGGCTTGCTCCCATCTTCGCCGCGGAGAATGAGGCGATGGAGCCGGCGCAACGGGAGAAATTCACCGGCGTCATTTCACGCGTGCTCACCCATGCGCCGCTGATTGTTATCGTGGTCAGCCGTTCCGACCCGGCGGCGCGCATCCCAGCCTGGGAGCAGGATCTTTCAGCAGGCGCGGTCTGCATGAATCTTCTGCACGCGGCGCATGCGCTTGGCTTCGCGGGGACCTGGTTGACCGGCTGGGCGGCGTATAGCGCGGGCGGCCATCGTTTGCTGGGGATAACTGCCAGCGAAAAGGTGGCCGGGATCGTCTATATCGGCACGGCGAGAGAGGTCCCAGCGGATCGCAAGCGACCGGACATAGATGCGATCGTGACGCGATGGGTCGCGGAGCGCTAAGGGCGAATGCGGCCGCGTATTCCTTGAGCGATTTCCTGCGCGGACTTGCGTCCTTATTGTTTTGTTGACCGGCACGGCTGGTCCTGCGCAATCGAAAGGAGCACTCATGCCTTGCAGCGGCAAAGACGATCTGGAAGTCGTTGTCGTCGGGGCGGGCGCCGCCGGAATTGGCGCCGCCATGCGCCTCGCGGCGGCGAGGGTCTCTTTTGCCGTGCTTGAAGCTCGAGGCAGGGTCGGCGGCCGGGCCTATACGATTGCCGATGCGCCGTTTCCGCTCGATCTCGGGTGCGGCTGGCTGCATTCGGCCGATCGTAATCCCTGGACCCGGATTGCGGCCGAGGCCGGGTTCACAATCGACAAAACCCTTCCCGCCTGGGGCACTCAGAGCTTCGGCCTCGGGTTCAGCGCCGAGGATCAGCACGCATTTGCTTTGGCCTCACGGCGCTTCCACGAGCGCTTCGAGGCGATCGGCCCCGCCGATGCTGACTGCAGCGCGGCAGAGCTTCTCGAACCCGATTGCCGATTTATTCCTCTTCTCAATGCGGTCAGCAGTTATGTCAACGGTGTCGAACTCAATCTTGTCTCGGTGCAGGACAGCAATCGTTATGCCGATACCGGCGTCAACTGGCGGGTCGCTGAAGGATACGGCACCGTAATCGCGGCAAAAGCGGCAGCCTTGCCAATTCAGCTCAACTGTCCCGTCACGCTGATCGATCATCGCGGAAAACGTCTTGCGATCGAAACCGCGCTCGGCACGGTGACCGCGGATGCCGTTATCCTGACCGTTCCAACGCCAGTGATCGCCGCACAGGGGATCAGGTTCCGGCCGGAATTGACGGATAAAGCCGCTGCTGCCTCGGTGTTGCCTCTCGGCCTCGCTGACAAGCTCGTCATGACGGTCGAAGCACCGGAGTTGCTGCCCATCGACGGCCATCTCATCGGTAATCCAAACAGGGCGGCGACCGGCAGCTATCATTTGCGTCCGTTCGGCAGGCCTCTCATCGAAGCATTTTTCGGCGGGCGGTTGGCGCATGAGCTCGAGGCAGCGGGACCCGGCGCGTTTTTCGATTTCGCAGCCGCTGAGCTTGTCGAACTGTTCGGCGGCGGCATTCGCGCCCGCTTGCGCCCGCTGGTCGAAACCGGCTGGGGGCGCGATCCTTTTGCGTTGGGATCCTATTCTTATGCGCTTCCGGGCCATGCGGACGCGCGTACGGCGCTCGCCACGCCTTTGGATGGAAGAGTCTTTTTTGCCGGAGAGGCGTGCTCGCCGCACGATTTCACGACGGCGCACGGCGCCTATCAGACCGGTATCGAAGCTGCGGATGAAGTCATCGCGCTGAGACCCCGCGGGCTTTGACGCTCGACGGCGTATTAGCCCCACCCGTCTTCCTGGGCCCTTCGCACGGTTCAAGGAGTTCTCTACATAGCCGCAAGAATTTGTTATGATGCCGGCCTCCGGGAATGGCCGAGCGTCACATCGTCAATACAGCGCGGAAGCGAGGCTTACCTTCCGCGACGCGTTGATATGCTTTGGGCGCGTCCGCCAGAAGATACGTCTCGGCCATTACTTTCACTTTTCCCTTGGCGGCAAAATCCAGCGCCTCATAGAGGTATTCGCGGCCATTCTGCATGCTGCCAATCACCTGGATTCGCTTGCCGATCAGATCCATCAGCGAAACGGCAAGCGGCTCCGCATCCACCCCCATCGCGACGAGACGGCCGTCGTGCCGCAATCCTTGAACGCTATCGACCATCGCTTTGGTCGAGTTTGACGTGCTCAGCAAAATGTCTGCACCCCCCGCGGCGGCGAGCCCTTTGTCGTCGCGAACGATTTCGTCTGCGCCAAGATCGCGGATCATTTTGTCTTTGTCGGGCGAGTGAGAGATGGCAATCGTCTCGAATCCCGCTGCCTTTGCATATTGAACCGCGAGATGCCCGAGTCCGCCAATACCCAAGACAGCGACACGCTCGTGCGGTTTGGGATTCGCCCAACGGAGGCCGCTCCATACAGTGTAGCCAGCGCAGAAAATTGGCGCTGCTTGTTCGTACGACAGACCCTCGGGCAGCAGAGTTGTTGCCTCGGCGTACATGGGCATGAGTTCCGCGTGGCCGCCCTGAAGTTGGATCCCCGTGGCTTGCTGGTCGGCGCAAAAATGTTCGCGCCCGCGCAAGCACCATTCGCATCGGCCGCAGGTTGCCTGGACCCACGCAACGCCGACACGGTCTCCAACATTTCTCGTCCGTACACCCGGACCGACCGAGACAATCTCACCTACGGGTTCGTGGCCGAGAATTCGTGGGAACACGCCCGGAAGATGTCCGAGCGTTTCGTGAACATCGGTGTAGCAAATACCGCTCGCGCGCACCTTGACGAGAACCTGATTCGGACCCGCCTCGGGCTCCGGAACGTTTTGAACTTCCCATGGACCGTTCATCGCAGTGACAACGGCAGCTCGCATGAAATTCCTACTCCGGGATTCGATGTCGGAAAGTGTGTACTGGACCTAATCATTAGCGATTGTGTGCCCAAGCCCGCCTTCCATCATTCTGAATGTGAGAAACTAAAATGTCGGGCGTATAAGGCCCAATGTCAAGAAGCGGCGGCAAGCCTTGAGCGCGCGGCCCTGACCGCGGTTCCTTCTGACGGCCGCCAGTTAATCCCCGTCTATAAAAAGGGCGACGGTTATTGTAATCAAAATGGCCAGCAGATAAAGGTGAACGACACCAGGTGGAACGGGCTGGAAACCGACCACTCCACCGCGGCCTTTCGCCAGAGCTGACGGAGGGCTTTGGTCAACTGCAAAAATTTGCTACGGTCCCCACCGTTCGTCCTAGACATTGGATCCGGGTCCAAGTGTCTTTCGTATCAGGAGCGTCCCATGGCCCCGCGTGCCTCCTGGAAGGGTTATCTCAAGCTGTCCTTGGTTTCGTGTCCGATCGCGCTTTATCCGGCCGCGGCGAGCTCGGAGCGAGTTTCGTTCAATCGGATCAACAAAAAGACCGGAAACAGGCTGAAGCAGCAGCTCGTCGACGCCGAAACCGGGGAGCCGGTCGAAAAGGAGGACATTGGCCGCGGCTACGAGATTGGCAAGGGCCAATACCTCCAGGTCGAGGACGAGGAAATCGAGAGGACTAGGATCGAAAGCTCCCACACCATCTCGATCGATACCTTTGTTCCCAGAACTGAGATCGACGATCGCTATATCGACGACCCTTATTACATCGCGCCCACAGACAAGGTCGGACAGGAGGCATTCGCCGTCATCCGTGATGCGATCCGCGAGAAAGCGATGGTTGCTTTGGGCCGTGTCGTTTTATCGCGGCGCGAGCATGTCATGATGCTGGAGGCGTTCGACAAGGGACTGCTCGCCACGACCTTGCGCTACTCCTACGAGGTCCGCGATCAAGCTTCTTATTTTGAGGATATATCGGATTTGAAATTGCCGGCTGATATGAAAGAGCTGGCCGCCCATATTGTAGATAGCAAAACATCCCATTTTGATCCTTCCGCATTCGTTGATCATTACGAAACCGCACTGGTTGAGTTGCTGCGGGCCAAGCAGGCCGGCCGCGTCACCGAGGCGCCCAAGGAGGAGCCGGCACCCCACCGCGTCATCAATCTCATGGATGCTCTGCGGGCGAGTATCGGCGCCGACACCAAGAAGAAGCCGGCCGCGGCAAGCACGAAAGACCGAGCCCGCACAGCCGGAAAAACGGCCAAAAGGAAGACGCGACGCTGACGCCAAAGCGAGAACCGGACGCATCGTCGCTCGAGGGCGGGATCATCGCCTTCGCAGGTCGGCTTGCGTCAATGAAGCGGGCGCACGCCTTCGCGCTTGTCACCCAGCATGGGGGAAAGCCCTGCGAGAGGGTCAGCAAGGATACAAGCGCCGTGATCGTGGGCGAGCTCGGCTGGCCGCTCCACGAAGACGGACGGCCTTCGAAGAGCCTGACCCAAGCGAAATCCTATGGTGTCCCGATTGTCAGCGAACGCCGGTTCCTCGAATGGGTCGGCCAAATCTCGCCGGAGGAACGGGCCGAGGCCTATACCATGGACGAGCTCGCCGCATTGAGCAAACTGCCGGCGGACGTTGTCGAGCAACTTTCGATGTTTGGTTTGATCGAGGTCCGGGATGGCCATTACGGCTTTCGCGATCTCGCCGCCGCTCGTCAGGCCGCGCAGCTCCTTGGTTCCGGGATAGGGCTTTCGGTGATCACGAAGAGCCTGCGAGAGATCCGGAAATGGCTTCCTGATGCGCGGCTTTCGAACCTGCGCCTGTTTCCGGAATCAAAGGATAGGATTCTCGTCGAACAAGCCCGGGGCCACACGGATTCCAAAGGGCAATTTGTGCTGCCGGTCGAAAAGATCAATCATCTCGACGACGCCGGCGAAGCGTTCGCGCAGGCGCAATTCGCTGAGGAGGCCGGCGATCTCCAGTCGGCTGAAAGCCTCTACCGGCGTGTCATGAAGCTCGATCCGAACGATCCGGCGCCCGGGCTCAATCTCGGCAATCTGCTGCGGGTTCAGCACCGTACGGTGGAGGCGGAAGCTGCCTATCGGTGGGCCGTGAAGGCCGATCCAAAC
>JBAUNU010000404.1:0-2876 GCA_049579405.1 Methylocella sp. | reverse complement strand
TCGATGATCGACGAATATCCGATTCTCGCGGTCGCCGCCGCCTTTGCCTCGGGCGAGACGCGGATGCGCGGCCTTGCTGAATTAAGGGTCAAGGAATCCGACCGGCTCCGCGGGCTAGCCGATGGCTTGCGCGAGGCGGGGGCCGCCTGCCAAATAACCGGCGACGATCTGATCGTCGAAGGCCGCGCCGGCGATGTCGCGGGTGGCGGCATGGTGGCAACCCATCTCGACCACCGCATCGCGATGAGTTTTCTTTGTCTTGGCCTCGCCTCGCGAAGACCGATGGCGATCGACGATTCTCGCATGATCGCGACGAGCTTTCCGGAGTTTCAGACGCTCATGGAACAGTTGGGGGCGCGGTTTCAATGATCATCGCCATCGACGGACCGGCCGCCTCCGGCAAGGGCACGCTTGCGCGCAATCTGGCCCGGCATTTTGGACTGCCGCATCTCGATACCGGGCTGCTTTACCGGGCGACGGCGCGGGCTCTTATGAACGAGGGCCGCGATCTTTCCTGCAAGGAGGCTGCGGTCGCCGCCGCGCGGGGCTTAGCGCTCACCACCGGTTTCGACGAAATTTCGCTCCGCGGCCGCGAGATGGCGGAAGCGGCGTCGATTGTTGCCGCTATCCCCGAGGTCCGCGCGGCGCTTGCCGATATTCAGCGGGTTTTCGCGCACCAGCCCGGCGGCGCCGTCCTCGACGGCCGCGACATCGGCACCGTGATCTGTCCCGAGGCGTGCCCAAAAATATTCGTCACGGCCAGCGTTGACGCGCGGGCAACGCGACGGGCCTTGGAGCTCGGCGCCCAAGGTGAAGAGACCGATTACGCCGCCGTGCTCGCCGAAATTGTTAGGCGCGACGTGCGCGACCAAAACCGCGCCGCGGCGCCCTTGATGGCGGCCAAGGACGCCATCGTGCTCGATACGACCGCGCTCGACATCGAGGCCGCGTTTCAGGCCGCGCTCGCGATTGCGATGGGCTGCGCGGCTAGCGCGGGGAAACAGGACTAGCCACCGCGCCGGCTGACAGGAGCTCGGGCGCCGGCTATATAGCGCGAGAATGAAGTGTCTCGTCCTGATGCTTCGAAGCGGAAAATGACGGCTTCTTGGGCGTTGGAGCGCGACATGCCTAGTCCGCAAGCCTCTAATTTGAGCCTGGACGCCCGGCGACGCCGGATTCTGTTTCGGTCCTGGCATCGCGGCATGCGTGAGATGGATCTCGTTCTTGGCCGTTTCGCCGACGCCGAAATCGCCAGCCTTTGCAAGAGCGAACTCGACGATTATGAGCGCTTGCTGGAAGCACAGGACCGCGACGTTTTCAGGTGGCTCACCGGCGAAGCCGAAACACCGAGCTTATACGATACGCCGGTTTTGCGAAGAATCCGTGCCTTCCATAGCCATGCCGGTCCACTCCATACATAAATCTCGCTTACGTTCCGGTTGCTGACGCGGCACTCCGCAAATGCCTTCGAATTGACCTTGTATCGTGACTGATCTCAAACGCGTGACGGCCGAGCTTGCGAAAGGCGGCTCGCTCACGCTCTCCTCCGTGGCCGATGGCTTCGACGCTTTTTGTGCCGGGGATCTCACCCGCGCGCTTGCGAAAGACGCGGAAAGCCGGGCCGTCGCGCTCATCCATGTCGCGCGCGATGGCCAGCGCGCCCGCGCCTTCGGCGAGGCGCTGGCTTTCGCCGCGCCGGACATCGAGCTCCTCGATTTTCCCGCCTGGGATTGCCAGCCCTACGACCGGGTATCTCCCGGTGACGCGATTTCGGCGCGCCGCGTCGTGGTCCTCTCCCGCCTTGCCCGTTCGCGGTCCGCATTGGCGCGTCCGCGCATCCTCTCCACCACGGTGAATGCCCTGGTCCAACGGGTGGCGCCTCTTAGCAAGATTGCGGCCGGCACATTTTCCGCCGCGCCGGGCAATGTGGTCGATCGCGATGCGCTTGTGAACTGGCTCGAAAGCAATGGCTTCGCGAGGGCATCGAGCGTGCGCGACACGGGCGAATATGCCGTGCGCGGCGGCATTCTCGATCTTTTTCCGCCCGGAATGCAGCAACCGTTGCGCCTCGATTTTTTCGGCGATGCGCTCGAATCGATCCGCGCCTTCGATCCGGAGACGCAACGCACCACCGGCCAGCTCCGCGCGCTCGATCTCGTGCCGATGAGCGAAGTGCAGCTCACCAGCGAATCGATGCGAAGGTTTCGCCAGGCCTATGTCGCGCATTTCGGCGCCCAGACGCGCGGCGACGCTCTCTACGAAGCGGTCAGTGAAGGCCGCCGCCATCAAGGTCTCGAACATTGGCTGCCGCTATTTCACGAAAAGCTTGACACCTTGTTCGATTATTGCGCCGGCGCCCCCTTGATGTTCGATCCCCTCGCCGAAGCGGCGGCGAGCGAGCGTTTCGCGCAAATCGAGGATTACTTTGGCGCGCGGAAGAGTGCGCGTGACGCCGATCCTAATCATTCGACCTATAAGCCACTGCCGCCCAGCGCCCTTTATCTCGCGGAGCGCGAGTGGCGCGAGCGCATCCGTGCGGCAAGCGTCGTATCTGTGTCGCCCTTCGCGGAGCCGGAAACTGGCAACGGTGTTGTCGTCGATTGCGGCGCAAAACCCGGCCGCACGTTCGCCGCCGAGCGCGCCGACCCAAACGCCAATGTCTTCGGCGCCGCCATCGGCCATGTGCGTGCGTTGCAGGCGGACGGCAAGCGGGTTGTCCTCGCCGCCTGGTCGGACGGTTCGCGCGAGCGGCTCGCCCACGTCCTCGCCGACCACGGCTTTGCCGGCACGGCGCCGGTGTCCTCGCTTGCGCAAGCCCTCGCGCTTTCCCCAGCCACATTGGCGCTGGCGGTCATTGGCATCGAGCACGGTTTCGA
>JBAUNU010000403.1:0-2953 GCA_049579405.1 Methylocella sp. | reverse complement strand
TGCCGGTAGGCCATCAACTGGCGGGCAGGGTCGGGTTCGCGTGCGCGGGCCTCGAACGCGAGATCGTTCACGCTGTCCCCGCGATAGCTCGGCAGCTCAATCCCGTCGATAGTTTCGGCCGGCGCCGAGCGCGGCTTGGCGAATTGACCGGCGACGCGGCCGAGCTTCACCACCGGCAGGGCGGCGGCAAAGGTCGTGACCACGGCCATTTGCAGAAACACCCGGAAAAAATCCCGGATATTGTCGGCGGCGTGTTCGGCAAAACTCTCGGCGCAGTCGCCGCCTTGCAAAAGGAAAGCCTCGCCGGCGGCGACCTTACCCAGCATACGCTTCAGCTTGCGCGCCTCGCCCGCGAAGACCAGCGGCGGAAAGCCCGCGAGCTGGCGCTCGACCTCGGCCAGCGCCGCCTTGTCGGCATATTCGGGCACCTGCTCGACCGGTTTGCGTCTCCAACTGGCGGGCGACCAGCATTCCATGGGCATGTCCTCTCACTCCTCGGGCGGCGCCCCTACCCCTTGCAGATTCAAGAGTGCCTTATACAGAGGTTTTTGAAAATGGAACATGGAAGCGGAAATCCTGGAAGTGGATCAGTCCGATTTTTTCCGCAAAGCGCCGATATCGTTGAAAAACTCAATTTTTTGCCTCGATCACAATTCTTGAGGCAGCAGGCGGGCTTTAAGAAAAAAGCGCTAAGGGGGCCGGCAGAAAGGCTAACTTTTCGATGTGCGGCGGCCGTAGCGAATTGGCGATGGCAACTCGTGGCGCTATCGGCCCTGCATGACCAAAGTCCGATTTTCTGACGTCGCTCATTTTCCGAGTTTTTCAACAATATCGGCCCGCAGCGGACCTTCCAAGGCCTTGGGGTTGGCGCTCACACAGTCTGCAAGAATTTCGCAGCAAAACCACGGCACTGAAGAAACGGGGCCTTTCTGGTGCGGAAATCCGCTGCACGATGACGGCACGATGGGCGAATCCGCTGCACTTACTTTTCCAACGCCGCAAGCGCCAGCCTGACCCTGCCGACCTCCGGGACCATCAAAGGCGTCTGCAACAACGCCTGGTACGTCGTGCAGGCATGTTGTTGGGCGGCCTCCCACAAAAACAGCGCATTTTCGAAAGGATTGAGCCCCATGCGGCCTCGGTGCGCACCAAACGGCGCGATGACCGGGCCGGGTAGTTCGATCGCGCTCCCCACCGCAAGCTCCCCGAGCTGACGGTATTTCGCACCCACGGCGTTTTCGGCGCGGCCAATGATTTTGTTGATGTCGGGAGGACAGGAGACCAGAGGCGGGTAGTAAGTCTCGACCGTGTTGAGGCTTGTCCAAGCATTGGGCACCACATCCAGGCTGTTGAAGAATCGGAAGGCCGTGCTGTGTCCTGATTGAGAGGTGAACAGCGCATTGTAGTAGGAAGCGAAATCCTCGTTGCCGGGCGAAGGCGCGGCGATGGTATAGACGAAAAGGCTCGTCGTGCCGCCCACCCAGTTCGCCACGCAGGGCGCGAGGGCCGAGGCGAGGCAGCCGCCCAGGCTGTGTCCGGTGATCAGGATCGGCGCCCCTTTGGGGGCTGCGGTCAGGAATGCCTCGAGGCTTTTCGTTCCGTCTTGCATCCCTAGAATCTGCCTGAGTCCGACGGCAGTACCGAAGGCGATCTCCGCGGTCTTGCTGGCGGTTGGGACGAACTGATCGTAGGGCACAAGTCTGATCACTGCCAGGTCTTGGAGCCAATTGAGCCAGAACGAGAAATCGCTGCCGCGTATGCTGACCGCCAATTGGCCCGTTTCGCTATTCCGCGCAGCGTAGAGCAGGTTGCTGCGGTCTGCGTTCAGGGCTGGTCCCCAGGCGACCTGCCAGGACTTGTATCCTGCCTCTTCTAGGCCAGCGTTGATTTCGCTGATCATCTCCTGCTGGGAGGCGATCCTGTTCTCGTCGACGTACGCGAGCGTGCTGAGCGTCATCGCAAGTTCGACCGTTGCGGTGTCGTAGGATTCTGGCATGGTCCCCCTCCAGTCTTGCGCCAGGCTGCTCAGCCTTGACGCCGAGCGAGGACGTTTGACCTCACATTTCCCGAATTGCACGGGCATTTTGAGCTTAAGAATGAACCGTTCTCATGGTACTTGCAATGGTCAATTGGGTCACGACCACGGCGCGTAGCTGGTTCGATGGCGCAGCTTCTACCCCGGCGATTGGCGAGGTTTAAATGGGGCCAAGCCACAATCATCGAGGAAGTCGAGCTAAGGAAGCTTTAAGGGTGCGGCCCGGCTTTCGGCCTCAAGCCGGCGAACCCCGCTTTCGCGGCGTTAGACGACCTCGACGGTCGCGGCGTCGTAGAGCGGCGCAGCGTTGGCATGGGCGCGGAACACGCTTTCCGGCAAAAATTCTACTTCGTTGCTTGGCACCCGCGCGAGCAGGTTTTCGACGCGCTCGCGGGAACGCGCCAGAATGTTCGGGTCCAAGCGGCCTTCCTCGGCCGCCGCGATAATTGCCTGCGCGAAACCCCTGGCGCGGCCGGTGCCGGTGAAATGCGCGCAGACCATCACCATGTCGCAGCCGGATTCGATCAGGCGCACGGCGGAATCCGGGCTATCGAAAAGCCCTTTCATAGCGCCCATCCCGATATCGTCGGAGACGGCTACTCCCGCAAAACCAAGCTCCTCGCGAAGAATGTTGGTCGCGAAACGGTGCGAGAGCGCAACCGGCGCGGCCGGATCGACGGCGGGATAGAGCATATGCGCCAACAGGATCATGGAAAGCCTCGCGCCGATCGCGGCGGCGAAGGGTTTTAGCTCTCGCGCGCGCAACGCATCGAGGCCGGGCGTCTGCGAGGGCAAGCCGAGATGGGAGTCGATGCTGGTATCACCATGCCCCGGAAAATGCTTGCCGCAGGCGATGATTTTTTCCGCCTCGATGGCCTGCATGAAAGGCAGCGCCGCCGCGATCACGGAATCCGCCGT